>NZ_LBJZ01000199.1:130000-407510 GCF_028128935.1 Bradyrhizobium sp. CCBAU 11361 | reverse complement strand
TGATCGGGTTCAAGCGGCCGATTGCGTCGTCGAAATCCAGCTCTCGTTTTCCTGCACCACTGTTGCTCCGCCGATCGCCGTCCCCGCCGCGACCTCGCGCGTGAGGCTCTGCCCCAGTTCACGGGCCAATACCTCGCGATCGCAGGCATCCTCCCACAGCGAAATGGTGATGGCCGCGACACAGTTGCTGATCATGCTGGTCAGCGCCCGCGCCTCCGACATGAACCGGTCGATGCCGACGAGCAGCGCCACGCCGGTCACGGGCAGATCCGGCATGACGGAGAGGGTCGCGACAAGCGCAACGAAGCCGCTGCCGGTGACACCTGCCGCCCCTTTGGACGTCAGCAGCATCAGTCCGAGCATCGCCGCGATCTGCCCCCACGATAGATGAATGTCGCAGGCTTGCGCGATGAAGATGGACGCCAGGGTGAGGTAAATGGCGCTGCCGTCCAGATTAAAGGAATAGCCCATCGGCAACACGAGCCCTGACACGCCTTTCCGGCATCCGAGCTGCTCCAGCTTGCGCAACGCGCCCGGCAGCGCCGGCTCCGACGACGACGTGCCGAGCACGATCAGCAGCTCTTCCTTGAAGTAGCGGATCGTCTTCCACAGGCTGAAGCCGTTCAGCCGCGCCAGCGTCCCAAGCACGACGACCACAAAGACGGAGCAGGCGATATAGAAGGTCAGAATCAGCAGTCCGAGCGAGCCGATCGATCGGATGCCGTAGCGCCCCACGGTGAACGCCATCGCCCCAAAGGCGCCGAGCGGAGCGAGCTTCATGATGAAGCCGAAGGACACAAACAGAACTTGTGAGAACGACTCGACCGCCTTCGTCACCACAACGCCGCCATCGCCGACGCGGCTCAGGCCAAAGGCGATCAGGATGGAGACGAGCAACACCGGCAGCACGTCGCCATCGGCGAACGCTCCAAAGAAGGAGTGCGGGATGATGTGCAGCATGAAGTCCGCAAATCCGGTCGCACCTGCCTGCTTAGTAAATTTCGCGGCCACCGACGGATCCAGCGTATTGACGGACACATGCATGCCAACGCCCGGCTGGATCAGTGACACGGCGATCAGCCCGGCCAGCAACGCGAGCACGGTCAGCAGGTAGAAAAGCGCCATGGATTTCACCAGCGTGCGGCCGACCTCGCGGGAATCGCTGATGCTGTTGATGCCGCTCACGATGGTGCAGAATACGATCGGCGCGATCATCATCTTGACCAGCTTGACGAAGCCGTCGCCAAAGGGCTTCAGCGCGGCGCCGAATTCGGGCCAGAAATGGCCCGTGAGGACACCCAGCATGAGACCGATCAGCACCTGGACGTAGAGAATCCGGTAGAACGGCTTTCGCGGCTCGCTGCTCGCGGACCCAGCCGGCGCTCGCATCTGCATTCTCGTTTCTCCCTTGTGTTATTCTTGCGGTTTAAGAGCAGTCCGGCTTCAGGCCGCCAGCACCAAATGAGGCACGTGCGATCGACGGGCGAAGACGTGGCCCTCGAAGATTCGGCGGGCCGTCCGCAGCACCCGGGCGACCGGGCCGGGCTCCAGCAGAACCACGAGCTGGCCGGAGGGATGGGCGAGGGTGATCGGCACCGGCGGCGCCAATGGTCCGACCATCTCTGCCGCGATCGTCCCGGGCGTGACGCATGCCGTCGCGATCGCGACAGCGCCGGTCACCGCCAGCGCGTTATGGCACTCATGCGGCATGAAATACCTGGTGTTCAACGTCGCCTCGCCTCCGCGCGCAATCAGAACCGGCTTCGGAATCACCATGGTCGCGGAATTTGGAAAGCCCATCCGGCGTCCGGCCTCGATGCGCAAAGCTTCGAGACGCGCGCGAAAGCCGCCGTCGGCGAAGTCGGAGGGAGCCTCACGGCCGGACCACCCCAGATCCGCCGCGCGGACCAGCATGACGGGCATCGCCGCGTCGATGCAGGTCACATCGATCCCTTCGATGCGATCGACCGGTCGTCCGGTGGGCAGGAGACAACCAGTGAGTGCGCCGGCCGCGTTGGGAAACGACAACTCGATCGGCGCGGCCGTTCCCGGTACGCCGTCGATCCGCGCCTCACCGTCGTAAGTCACGCGCCCTGCGGGGGTCGGAACGGTCGCGTCAATCAGCTTGCCGGTGTTGACATTGTGAATCCGCACATGGGTGCGATCCGCGGCGGCGGCGACCAGGCCGGCTTCGATTGCGAATGGCCCCACCCCCGCGAGCATGTTTCCGCAGTTCGGGGAGGTATCGACGATGCCTTCACGAACACGCACCTGGGCGAACAGGTAGTCGACATCGGCGCCTGGCACCGATGCCGGTCCAACGATCGCGACCTTGTTGATAACGGCATTGCCGCCGCCGATCCCGTCGATTCCAAGATCGTGCCCCCCTCCCATCACAGATAGCAGGATCGCGTCGCGCAGTTTGGGGGCGGCCGGAAGATCGCGGGCCAGGAAGAACGGTCCGCGCGAGGTGCCCCCGCGCATGACCACACAGGGAATGGCAATCTGATCGTTCATGGTGCTGTTCCGTTCGCGACAACTTCGCTCAATCCGGAGCATCCCTCGACCGAACTATTTTGTGAAATGCAAATATCTGATGTATTATTCCGATTATCGATACAATGGAGCGTGCCATGAACGCAGAGCTTCTCGACCTCAAGGCGTTCATCACCGTGGCGGAGACGGGAAGCTTCGTGCGCACCGCCAGGGCGCTGAACCTGTCGCAGCCTGCGCTGAGCCGACGCATACAGAAGCTGGAAGAAAGTCTCGGTGCGCCGCTGCTCGAACGCTCGACGCGTCACGTCAATCTCACCATGACCGGCCGCGATTTCCTGCCGAAGGTGCGCCGCCTCATCGACGAGTTCGAGACCTCGGTGCTCGCCATCCACGATATCGGCGCGCGAAGTTCCGGCCTGGTCTCGGTGGCTGCGGTGCCGACAGCCGTGTTCTATTTCCTGCCGCGTGCGATCGGCAGGTTTGCCGAAGCGTATCCGCGCATTCGCATCCGGATCCTGGACATCGGCGCCAATGAGGGATTGGAGGCGGTCGCGCGCGGAGAAGCCGACTTCGGCATCAATTTCATCGGTGCGTCGCATGCCGAAATCGAATTCGAGAAACTTGTTGAGGATCCCTTCGTCCTGGCCTGCCGCCATGACCATCCGTTGGCGTCGCGCAAACAGGTCAGCTGGTCGGAGATCCTGTCGCACCGGGTCATCACCGTCGGTCGCAACAGCGGCAATCGCGCGCTGATCGACAATGCGCTGGCGCGACACGGCCTGCAGCTGAACTGGTCCTATGAAGTCGCTCACCTCTCCGGTTCGCTTGGCCTCGTCGAAGCGGGACTCGGCATCGCCGTGCTTCCGAGGCTCGCGACGCCGGCGGCCGGTCACCCCATCATTCACACCGTTCGTTTGATCGAGCCGGAAGTGTCGCGGACGATCGGAATCGTGCGCAGGCACGGGGCGACGCTATCTCCCCACGCCAGCCAGTTTCTCAAGATGCTCCTCGAGGCGTGGCACACGCCTTCCGGGGCGCGCAGGCAAGACAAGCCGAAGCCCCGATCCGCTCAGGCCAATTCGAACGCCGTTTCGGCGGGCCTGAAGAGGAAGAGCTGATAGCTCAGCAACGCAGCGCTGCAAGACCGTTCCCCTGTCGAACCGGAAGTTCCTCGGATCAGCCCCGCCGTGTTTTCAGAGGCATTTTGGGTCCTCCGGCCGCAGCACCGTGGTGTGGCCGGCCGACTGCGCTGCGTTCAGTCCTCATACCGCTTGCAAAGCCGGGCTTCGCCAGTCCCGAGCAGGTACGGATGCGCATGGTCAGGCGATCAGAACGCAGAACCCGAATTGATTGCCGCGAATTGATGCAGCGATTGGATCGATGCGCACATTAAGCATCTCCTCCGGTGCAAGGCCCACGACCTAGGTCTGACAAGATGCCGCTAGATCGGCTGGCGGCCATGCGCTAGTGTTTTATACGACCGGTTAAAAACACCGGCCGTTTGAGGGAGAAAAACGTGAGATCCAAGGTTATTGGCGCAGTTTCACTGGCGGTCGCTGCGGCGGGGCTGTTCGCAGCCGCTGCACCCGCATTTGCGCAGCAGAAGACGATTACGGTCTGGTGGGGCAAGGGATTTTATCGGTCCGAAGACGACGCGCTCATCGAGACGATCAAGAAGTTCGAGGCCAAGACCGGCATCAAGGTCGAATTGTCGCAGTACGCGATCCAGGACATGATTCCGAAGACGGTCGCCGCGCTCGACTCGGGCACCGTGCCGGACGTTGCCTATGCCGACACCTACGACGTGCAGGTGCAGGGCAAGTGGGCCTATGAGGGCAAGCTCGAGGACCTCACCGACATCATGGAGCCGATCAAGGATCGGTTCGTGCAGAACACGCTGGATGCGTCGATCCTCTATAACGACGTCACCAAGAAGAAGGCCTATTACGGCTTCCCGCTGAAGCAGCAGAGCATGCACGTCCAGATCTGGAACGACATGCTGGACAAGGCCGGCTTCAAGCAGAGCGACATCCCGAACGACTGGGAAGGCTACTGGACGTTCTGGTGCGACAAGGTGCAGCCGGGGATCCGCAAGGCCACCGGCCAGCGCATCTACGCCGTCGGCCAGCCGATGGGCGTCGAATCCACCGACGCCTTCCAGTCGTTCTACACCTTCATGGACGCCTACCACGTCAAGCTGGTCGACGACGACGGCAAGCTCCTGGTCGACGATCCCAAGGTTCGCGAGAACCTGATCAAGGCGATGAAGGACTACACCGACACCTACATCAAGGGCTGCACCCCGCCCTCGTCCACGACCTGGAAGGATCCGGACAACAACGTCGCGTTCCACAACAAGACCATCGTGATGACCCACAATTTCACGATCTCGATCGCGGCGAAATGGTTCGAGGACTCCAACAACCAGACGCTGACGCCCGAACAGCGCGCGGCCGGCAAGAAGGCGTATGAGGAAGACATCATCACCGCCTCCTTCCCGAAGGCGCCGGACGGCACGACGATCCGCTACCGCTCCGACGTCAAGACCGGGCTGGTCTTCAACGTGGCCAAGAACAAGCCTGAGGCCAAGCAGTTCATCGCCTTCCTGCTCCAGGAAGAGAACGTCCGGCCCTATATCGAGGGTGCGCTTGGCCGCTGGTTCCCGGTGACCAAGGAAAGCCAGGAAAGCCCGTTCTGGCAGGCCGACCGGCATCGCAAGGCGGTCTATGCGCAGTTCAAGGGCGGCACCGCCGCGTTCGACTTCACCAAGAACTGGAAGTTCACGATCCTGAACAACGAAAACGTCTGGGCCAAGGCGATGAACCGCGTGGTCAGCGAGAAGGTGCCGGTGGACAAGGCGGTCGACGAGCTGATCGCCCGCATCAAGCAGGTCGCGGGCTAAATCATCCTTCCCCTCTCCCCGCTTTGCGGGGAGAGGTATAAGAACAACACCGGCCGCGTTTCGCGGCCGGCATCTCTTTGAAGAGTTCGAAAAGAATGGCGATCACGCTCTCTGGCGATCAGGCAATCCCCGCGCCGCCCTTGTCGTCGCGGCTGACCCCGGCGCAGGTCTGGGGCATCGTGCTGCTCGCGCCCTATCTGCTGGTTTTCCTCGCCTTCGTCGTCTATCCCGTCTGCTACGGGCTGTGGCTGGCGCGGGCGCCGGCGAACTATGTCGCGCTCTACAACGACCCGATCTTCGCGCGCGCCGCTGTCAACACGCTGATCTTCCTGGTCATCGGCATCAACATCAAGATGCTGATCGCGCTGTTCCTGTCCGGCTTCTTCGCCCAGCAGCGCACCTGGATCAAATGGCTCTCGGTGATCTTCATCCTGCCTTGGGCGGTGCCGTCGATCCCGACCATCCTGTCGGTGCGTTTCATGCTCAATCCCGAATGGGGCGTGATCAACCACCTCATCTTCTCGTTCACCGGTGACGACGGCCCGAACTGGCTGAACGACCCGACGGTGGCGCTGACCATGGCGATCGGCGTCCACATCTGGAAATCGCTGCCGTTCTGGACGCTGATCCTGATCACCGGACGCCTTGCGATACCGCACGATCTGTTCGAGGCCGCCGAGGTGGATGGCGCGAGCTGGTGGCAGAAGTTCCGCTTCATCACCTGGCCGTCGATGCAGACGCTCTATGTCACCTGCACGCTGCTCTCGATGATCTGGACGCTAGGGGACTTCAACAGCGTCTATCTGCTCACTGGCGGCGGCCCGGCTGACCTGACGCATGTGCTGTCGACGCTCGGCATCCGCTATCTCCGGCTCGACCAGCTCTCGCTCGCGATGGCTTCCATCGTCGTCGCGATGCCACTGGTGCTGCCGCTGGTCTATTTCATGATGAAACGGTTGTCGCGATGAAGCTTCCCACCCTCCGCGAAGTTGGCAACGAGGCCAAGCTGCTGCTGATCGGCATCCCGGTCTTCATCTGGACCATGATTCCGATCTACCACATGTTCCTGTTCGCGATCTCACCGAAGGAGGACGCGTTCTCGGGCAAGCTGTGGCCGGATCATCCGACGCTGCACAACTTCCACATTGTTTTCTACCAGGAGCACTATTTCCTGCGCGACTTCTGGATTCAGTTCTGGAATTCGACCGTGATCGCGCTGGCCGCAGGCGGGCTGACCTTGTTCATCGCGACCGCCGCCGCATTCTCGATCTCGCGGCTCAAGGTGCCGGGCGGCCGCTGGGTGATGAACCTGGCGCTGTTCACCTATTTCATCCCGGCGGCGTTCCTCGCCGTGCCGATGTACCGCACCATGGGCAATTACGGCCTCCTGAACAATCACTGGGCGCTGATCCTGGCCATGGTGACGATCGCCAGCCCCTACGCGATCTGGGTGCTGAAGCAGGCCTCCGACAAGCTGCCGGTCGAACTGGATGAAGCCGCCGTGATGGACGGCGCGACCACGCTGCAGCTGTTCCGCCTGGTCTATCTGCCGTTGATGATGCCGTCGCTGGTCGCGATCGGCACCTATGCGGTGCTGCTCGCCTGGAACGAGTATCTCTACGCATTCCTGCTGCTCTCCAAGGACACCAACATCACGCTGCCCGTGGCCCTCGGCAACTTCCTCGCCGCAGACGACTCGCCGTGGGAGCTCTTGATGACCACCGGCTTCATCTACGCGCTGCCGCCGGCCGCGATCTATTACGCCTTCAAGCGCTACATGGTGGGCGGGCTCACGGCGGGTGCGGTGAAGTCCTGAATGTCAGATGCGCGCTTCCCGCGGTGCGCCCGTAGAAGGGCAGCCGCGGGGAGATGCTCTCACCCCGCCTTGCGCACGGTCTGCAAAAACTCTGCGACGTCTTTCTTGAGCGCACGTGCCTGATCCTGCAAGGCCGAGGCGGCCGTGAGTGCGGCTTCGGCGCCGGCATCGGTCTCGCCGGCGACGGTGCGGACGGCGCCGATCTGGTCGGTCACGGCCGATGTCCCGTTCGCGGCCTGCTCGACATTGCGCGCGATCTCGCTGGTTGCCGCTCCCTGCTCCTCGACGGCTGAGGCAATCGTCGTCGCGATCTCCGTCATCTCGGCGATGGTTCTGCCGATCTGGCCGATCGCAGCGACCGACTGTCCGGTCGAGCCCTGTATCTCGGCAACGAGCCCCGCGATCTCCTCGGTGGCGCGCGCGGTCTGGGTTGCGAGGCTCTTCACTTCGTTGGCGACCACGGCAAAGCCCTTGCCGGCATCGCCGGCCCGCGCCGACTCGATCGTGGCATTGAGGGCCAGGAGGTTGGTCTGGCTCGCGATCGCCTGGATCAGCTGGACCACCGTCCCGATCCGCTCGGCAGAATCCGACAGCGCGCGCATCAGCGCCTCGGTCCGCGACGCTTCACCCTTTGCCTGATCCGACACCGATACGGAGCGCGAGACCTGGCTCGAAATCTCCTTGATCGAGGCGGCGAGTTGATGCGTCGCCGCCGCAACGGTCTGCACATTCGAGGATGCCTGGGCCGATGTCGCGGCGACCTGCTCGGCAAGCGAGCGACCCCGCTCCGCGATGCGAGCAAGACTTCCGGCGCTCTGCCCCATCTCTTCGGCACGACTCGAGACGCCGCCAATGACGCCCTCCATGCCGCGATCGAAGCGGTCGGCGAGTTGCGTCATCATCGCCGCGCGTTCCGTCTCGGCTGCGGCGCGCTGCGCCGCAGCGTCCTGCTCCATGCGCCGGACGGTCTGCGCGCTCTGGCGGAACACCTCGACCGCGCCGGCCATGTGACCAATTTCGTCGCCGCGCTCGCCGCCCGGAATCGCCTCGTCGAGCTCGCCCGCCGCAAGGCTCTGCATGCGCAAGGTCATCTGGCCGATGGGGCGCGACACGCTGCGTCCGATCAGCCAGGCCAGCAATGCGCCCAGGACGAGCGCGGCAGCGGCCACCGTGAACACGAGATTGCGGGTTTGATCGACCGACCCAGCCGTCAGCCGGCTCTGCTCGGTGCGCGTCGCGCCGAGCGCCCGGCTGATCTCCGCAACCTTGGCATCGATCGTGCTGCTGGATTTGACGAGATCGGCCTGCGCCTTGCGCAGCTCGCTCATCGCGGCGGACAGCTCCGTCAGCGTCGCCGATTGATCGGCAAGCACCTTCTTGAGGGCCGCGATCAGATTCTTCAGTCGCGGCGCCTCGATATCGGCGATCTCCGCCTCGCTATCGGCCACCGCGGCCAGCGCATAGCCGATCGTCATCCCAGCATCGTCGGCGTCTACCTGGGCCTGAGTAGTGGTGAAACGCAGCATCGAGACGCGCATCGCATCGACCGTACCGGCCAGACGCAGCGGCTGGAGCAGACGGTCGGGCTGGTTGGCAAGCGCGACGTTGATCGCGCCGACGTCGAGGCCTGCCGAGGCGCCGAGGGCCTCGCTCTTGGTGCTTGCGCTGCGCAGGCGATCGACAGCGGCGGCGACCGCCGTGAAGGATTTTCGATAGGTCCCGAGCGCATCCACCAGCGCGCTACGACCGGCGGCAATCGCCGGCAGGCGGGCGAATTGCTGGTCGACCTGGTCAAAGGTCTGCCCAAAGCCGTCGATCGCCTTCATGGCGCTATCGCGGTCGCCGAGATTGCGCGTGCGGATGAATTTTTCGACGGTGACATTCGACGAAAGCAACGCGGCGTGCACCCTCGCCATGCCGGCATCGCCATCGGCGCTGGTGACGAGATCACCGACGGTGCCGCCGATCTCGGACAGCCGCATGACGGCAAGCAGCGCCAGCACGCAGAGGAAACCCAGGACCAGCGCGAAGCCGCCGAAGATGCGCGGGCGGATGCCGATGCGCGACAGGAGCAATGACAGGTTCATGATGTTTCCCGCGATTACGGCGTAGCCCGGATCCGGGCGAGCAGATCCTTGCCGAAGCGCTTCTCGAATTCGGGCTCCAGGGGCTTCACGGCCTCGATGAATGGCTGGCGATCCACCTTCTCGATGATCTCCATGCCGGCCTTGCGCAGCTCCTCGAGCTTCTTTGTCTCCTCCGCGACGCCACTCTGCCAGGTCGCCTCCGCACCAGCCTTGGCTGCGGCGACGATGGCGGCCTGGTCGGCGGGCTTCAGGGCCTGGAACACGTCGCGATTGGCGACGAAGGCGATCGGCGCGAAGAAATGCCCGGTCAGGCTGGCGTATTTCTGCACCTCCTCGAGATGGCTGGTGGCAATCGTCATGACCGGGTTCTCCTGCCCGTCGATGCGGCCATCCTTCAGCGCAGAGTACACCTGCGTGAACTCCATCGGCACGACCTCGGCGCCGAGCGCCTTGAAGGTCATCTGATAGACGTCGTTCGGCAGCACGCGGATCTTCAGGCCGCGGAGGTCAGCAGGAGAGTGAATCGGCCGCTTCGAATTGGTGACGTTGCGAAAGCCCTGCTTGCCGATCGCGAGCAGCACCAGCCCCTTGTCGGCAAAATGCTTGGCGAACAGTGCGCCGACCGGCCCCTCTGCGACCGCCTTGGCCTGCGCCGCATCGCGGAACAGGAACGGCACGTCGAAAACACCGAATTCAGGCACGGCCGAGCTGACCACCGAGCCGGACAGCGTCGCCATGTCGACTACACCACTGCGCATCGCGGCAAGGATCGCCGTCTCGCTGCCGAGCGCGTTGCCAGCGCGCGCATCGAGGATGATGCGGCCTTGCGCAGTCTCGGCGAGCTTGCGGCGGAATTCGTCAGAGCCGATCTGCTGCGGCGACTGCGGCGAGCCATTGTACAACAGCGACACCATCTGCGTCGCACCGGCCGAAGGCTGAACAGCGAGACAGAGTAACGCCAGAACCGTGCTGGCCACACCAATATAAAGCCGCTTCATCGCCCTCTTCCCCAAGCGAGGCGACGATAGCGAGATAAGCTATATGAATTGTTAACCTAGATTCCGGGCGGTGCCCGGGCGCCATACACGAAACGTCGGATGGCTACAACGGCGCCGCGCTCTCGCCCTGCGAGCTCGACAGCTTCGAGGCGAGCGAGGCGATGACGATGACCACCGCAATCAGGCCGATCACCAGCGTGCAGATCGCGTTGATCTCGGGCTTCACGCCCAGCCGCACCTCGGAATAGATTCGGATCGGCAAGGTCGCCGAGCCGGGACCGGTGGTGAAGCTCGCGATCACGAGATCATCGAGCGACAGCGTGAAGGCGAGCATCCAGCCCGCGACGATCGCGGGCGCGATGAGCGGCAGCGTGACGGCGACAAACGCGCGCACCGGGTTGCAGCCGAGGTCCATAGCAGCCTCCTCCAGCGAGCGGTCGAGCGAGCCGAGGCGGGACTGCACGACCACGGCGACGAAGCACATCGTCAGCGTGGTATGGGCGATCGTCACCGTCCAGAAGCCGCGCTCGGCGTTCAGCGCGACGAACAGGAGCAGCAGCGACAATCCGGTGATCACCTCCGGCATGACCAGCGGCGCGTAGAGCATGCCGGAGAACAGCGTCCGGCCGCGGAACCTCTCGCCGCGCGACAGCGCCACCGCGGCGAGCGTGCCGAGCAGCGTGGCGATGGTCGCCGAGGAGACCGCGACCCGCAGGCTCATCAAGGCCGCCTCGATCATCGCGCGATCATTGAAGAACTCGTGATACCAGCGCAGCGACCAGCCGCCCCACACCGTCACCAGCCGCGAGGCGTTGAAGGAATAGATGACGAGGATCAGGATCGGCAGATAGAGGAATGCCAGCCCCAGCGCGAGCGAGGCGACGTTGAAGCGGGACAGGCGAGAGACCTTGCGCATCGGCTCACCGTCCCTGTTCCAGTTGCCGCTTCTGGAGCCGTTCGTACAGCAACAGCGGCACCAGCAGCACCACCAGCAGCACGATGGCTGCGGCGGACGCGACCGGCCAGTCCTTGTTGGTGAAGAATTCAAGCCACAGGGTCTGGCCGATCATCAGCGAATTGGAGCCGGCCAGGAGGTCGGGGATCACGAACTCGCCGACAATGGGGATGAAGCACAAGAGCACGCCGGCGCCGACGCCGGGCAGCGACAGCGGGAAGGTGACGAGCCAGAACACCCGCCAGGGCGGCGCGCCGAGATCGGAGGCCGCCTCCTCCAGTGCCGGCTCCATCTTGGCGAGCGTGGCATAGAGCGGCAGGATCATGAACGGAAGATAGGAGTAGACGATGCCGATATACATCGCGGTATCGGTGGAGAGCCACACCACCGGCTGGCTGACCAGATGCAGCGCGAGCAGGATCTGATTGAGCAGGCCGTCGTGCTGAAGGATGTTGATCCAGGCATAGATGCGGATCAGGAACGAGGTCCAGAACGGCACGATCACCAGCACCATCGCCACCGCCTGCCAGCGCTTCGGCAACCGCGCCATGCCATAGGCGACGGGATAGCCGATCAGGAGCAGCAGTGCCGTCGCCGTGACCGCGACGGTGAGGCTGCGCACATAGGCGTACACATAGATGTCATCGGAGCCGAGCAGCCTGAAATTGTCGAACGACAGCGCGGCAAAGGCCGTCTTGAGCGATTCCCACCCCGCCGTCAGGTCGAACACCGGCTCGTAAGGCGGCTGCGCGATCGCGGTCTGCGACAGGCTGATCTTCAGCACGAAGCCGAACGGCACCAGGAAGAACAGCGCCATCCAGACATAGGGAGCGATCGCGGCAAAGCGCGCCGGCCGCGCGAAGATGCGGCGGGTGCTCATGACGGCAGCACCATGCAGTCGTCAGGCGTGAACCAGGCGACGACGTTCTGGTTCACGCTGTAGGCGTCGACGTCGAGGCGCGCGCTGTTGGCGACGGACGCCTGCACGATCCCGCCGGTGTCGAGCTTCACCTTGTAGGTGGTGGTGCCGCCGAGATAGCAGATGTCCGCGATCACCCCGTCCAGCCGGTTGATTGCCGTTTCACGGCCGGCCTCGCTCACCGGGCCGCGGCGCGACAGCTTGACCTTCTCGGGACGGATCGCGACCGACAATTTTCCCGCGCCGACCGGCTCGCGCGGCTCGGCTACCACCAGCGTACCCGCATCACGCGTGCCGATGACCAGACGATGGCCGTCGCGCAATCTGGACTCCGCGTCGAACAGATTGACGTCGCCGACGAACTCCGCGATCCAGCGCGAGCGCGGCGCCTCGTAGAGCTCGCGGGGGCCGGCGACCTGAGCGAGCTTGCCGGCCTTCATCACGCCGATCCGGCTCGCCATCGTCATCGCCTCCTCCTGATCGTGGGTGACGATGACGAAGGTCATGCCGAGCCGGCGCTGGAGCTCCATCAATTCGCCTTGCGTGCTCTCGCGCAGCTTCTTGTCCAGCGCTGCAAGGGGCTCGTCGAGCAGCAGCAGTTGCGGGCGGCGTGCCAAAGCACGGGCCAGCGCCACGCGCTGGCGCTGGCCGCCGGAGAGCTGGTCGGGCTTGCGCTTCTCGAGCCCCTCGAGCTTCACCAGCGCAACCATCTCCGCAACGCGCGTGGCGATGTCGGCGCGCGCCATGCCGGCACGCTTCAGGCCGAAGGCGATGTTGTCGCGCACCGAGAGGTGTGGAAACAAAGCGTAGTTCTGGAACATCATGTTGATCGGGCGCTCGTGCGGCAGCGCCTGCGCGATGTCCTTGCCGCCGAGCAGGATGCGCCCCTCGTCCGGCGCCTCGAAGCCGGCGAGCATGCGCAGAAGCGTGGTCTTGCCGCAGCCGCTCGGGCCAAGCAGGGCAAAGAACTCGCCGGCCTTGATGTCGAGTGACACGCCGTCCACGGCCCGGAACGTCCCGAACGCCTTGGCGACGCCCTCGATGCGCAGCAAAGGCTGACCCGCTACGGGAAATGCATCTCCGGCGGCCGTATCGGCCGCGACGTCCGTTCCGGGCAACTCTTCCGCCATGGTCCCTGCCAACCCCGATTCCGCAGCACGCTAGCGGCCGATCGGCCTTTGCTCAACCGGTTCGGGCCGATCGTTCACATCCGCCATGAACGCGGCCAGCGCGTCGCGGTCCGCTGCCGGCATGGTCAGACCGAGCTTGGAGCGGCGCCACAAGACGTCCTCGGGGAAGCGTGCCCATTCGTGGCCCATCAGATAGCGCACCTCGGCGCCGGTCAGTTCGGGGCCGAAGGCGGGACCGAGTTCGTCACGGCTCTTTGCCTCGCCGAGCACCATCGGCAGTCGCGAGCCGTAGGCCGCGACCAGGCGCTGGGCCTCCGGCTCCGAGAGAAAGCGCCAGCGGTCGCGTGCGAGGTCGACTTCAGTATCGAATCGATCCCAGGCGAAATCGCCGCCGGGCAGCGCCGCCCCGGCGGTCCAGCGCGGCGACATCGGATAGAACGGCGTCAGCCGCGTCACCGCCCGCTCCGCGCGCAGGCGCGAGGTGGTGACATCACCGCCGAACATCGTGATCAGCGGCGCCTTGCGCCGGCGCGCATGGAACAGCGTCGTGCCGTCGCGTCCTCGCGCGGACGCCAGCGTCAGGTTGACGCCCGAGACCGTGCGGACCACGTCGGTCGGGGCGACGCGCTCGCGGAAATAGCGGCTGGCCGCTTCGCAGAGATAGCTGACGTCGGCGCCCGCCATCGCGACGATCGCTGGATCTCCGGTGAAAGCATGCGTGACCGTGCCGATCAGCGTGAAGTCGCGTTCGAGGGGCCGGGCGAAGATCAGCCGTCCATCATTGTTCTGGAAGACGTAGACGTTCTCGGAATCGAACAGCCGCGGCACGATGATCTGGCTCATCTGCATGGCGGCCATGGCGGGCAGCGGCTGCCGCAGCACGGTGTCCGCCACCATCGACGTCCAGCCGCCCGTGGCGCTGGCGAGCGCCCGGGACGTAATCGTGCGGCGATGGCCGCGATCGACCACCGCAAGGCGCCATGTGTCGGTTCTGTCAGCGCGCACGCAGCGTGCCCCGGTATGGATCGCGGCGCCGCGTTCGGCGGCATCCAGCGCCGTGAGCACCACCAGCCGGCAATCATCGACGACGCAGTCCGAATATTCGAAGGCTGTTCCGAACGGGCGCTTCAGCGCGTTGCCGACCGGATGATGCGTGATGTCGAGGGTCGCTGATGGCGGCAGGCCACCCCGGTTCGTGAGGCCGTCATAAACATACAGGCCGGCCCGCAGCAGCCAGGGCGGGCGCTCGTCGGAATGGGCGGGAATCACGAAGCGCATCGGCCGGACCAGATGCGGCGCGATCCGGAGCCAGGTGCGGCGCTCGGCCAGCGCCCGGCGCACCCGCCAGAACCCGCGGCGCTCCAGCACCGACAGATCGCCATGGATCAGCCGCGGTGTCGCCGACGAGGCGGCACCACCGAGATCGCCCTGTTCGAACAGAATGACCCGCAGGCCGCGGCCGGCCGCATCGCGCGCGAGGCTGACACCGTTCAGGCCGCCGCCGATGATCGCAAGGTCGTAATCCGCCATGAAGCCGTCGAGAAGGAGCGAAACGAAGCGCTCTCATCACTAGAGCCATTTCCGTTCCGATGGTATCGGAACGCGGCTCCGGATTCCTGTTTTGACGCGTTTTCTTGACGCGAACCGGTGTCCACTTCGCTCGAAAACGCCCTAGCCGGTCTTGAGCGCGAGCTCCACGGCTTCGGCGCGGCCGACGAGGCCGGCATACTTCCCGATCGGCAGCGGCTTGCCGAGCAGATAGCCCTGCACGCCATCACAGCCCTCCTTGGCGAGGAAGGCCAGCTGGTCGAGCGTCTCGACGCCCTCGGCGATGATGGACATTTCGAGGCCGTGGCCGAGATCGATCACGGCGCGCACGATCGCCGCCGATTGCGGGTTGCGGCCGAGATTGATGATGAAGGCGCGGTCGATCTTGATCTTGTCGAACGGGAACGCCTGGAGATAGCTCAGCGAGGAATAGCCGCTGCCGAAATCGTCCATGGAGATGCGCACGCCGAGCGCCTTCAGCCGGCGCAGCAGCGCCAGGCCCCGGTCGAAATCCTCGATCAGCACACCCTCGGTGATCTCCAGCTCGAGCCGGCCGGGTGCCAGCCCCGTCTCGATCAGGATCGAATGGACCAGCCCGACCACGTCGCCGTGCATGAACTGCGCCGGCGACAGATTAACCGCGACCTGGAGCGGCTTGGGCCAGGACGCCGCCTCGCGGCAGGCCTCGCGCAGGATCCACTCGCCCATCTCGACGATCAGGCCGCTTTCCTCGGCGATCGGGATGAATTCGGCCGGCGAGACCTGGCCGCGCACCGGATGCTGCCAGCGCGCCAGCGCCTCGAAGCCGATGATCTCGCTCTCGGCGACACTATGGCCGGCGGCGCCCTGCGGCTGGAAGGCGAGCGAGAGCTCACCGTTCTTGATCGCCATCGACAGGTCCTGATGCAGCACGCGGCGATCGCGGATCTGCTGGTCCATCTCCGGCTGGTAGAGGCTGATCGTACCGCGCGATTTCTGCTTGGCGCGGAACAGCGCCGCACCGGCATTGGCGAGCAGCGAGGCGCCGTCGGCGCCATTGTGCGGGAAGATCGACATGCCGGTGGTGACGCCGGCGCGGACCGGCCGGCCGTCGATCTGGAATTCCTGCGCGACGGCCTCGCCGAGCTGCTGCGCCAGCGCAAGACCCGCCTCCGGCTGCTTGCCGTCGATGATCAGGCCGAACTCGTCGCCGGACAGGCGTGCCACCACCCCGCCGCGCGCGGAATCCTGGAGCCGCTGGGCGACCTCGACCAGGAGCTTGTCGCCGAGTGCATGGCCGAAGACGTCGTTGACCTCCTTGAGGCCGTCGAGGTCGACGCAGAGGACGGCGAACTCCTCGCCGGTGCCTTCGCAGGCCTCGATCATCTGGGTCAGCGCCTGAAGGAAGGCGGCGCGGTTCGGCAAATCGGTCAGGCCGTCGTGATAGGCCATGTGCGCCATGCGCGACTCGGTCTGCCGGCGGTCGGTGACGTCTTCGTGGGTCTTGATCAGATATTGCGGCTCGCCGGCATCGCTGAGCACGGTGGCGCGGCGGGTCAGGAACAGCCGCAGGCCGTCCTTGGTGGAGATCGGATGCTCTTCGGTGATCATCCCGCGCTTCTTGATCGCGGCCTCGTCGCGCGCGATGATCAGCTTGGCTTCCTTGGGATTGAAGATGTCGGACGCGGTCAGGCCCGTCGCTTCCTCGCGCCTGCGGTTGAGGATCGACTCGGCGCTGCGGTTGGCGAGCAGATAGCGGCCGTCCTTGACCTGCTCCACGATCAGCGCCACCGGGATGTTGTCGACGACGAGTTCGAGGAATTTCTTGGTGCTCTCCAGCTCCTGCGACAGCGAGCGGCGGTCGGTGATGTCCTCGAACACGAGCATCAGGAATTCGGGCTTGTTGTTCTCGTTGCGGACCACGATCCGGATCGAGGCTACCATGCGCCGTTCACCGCCGCGGTCGACCTCGAACTCGTTGCGGAACTGACCGTCCGGCGAATTGAGCGCGGCCTGGTCGGTCGCCTCGATTCTGTCCGCCGAGACGGGGGCAAACAGCTCGCGCGCGTTCTTGCCGACGACCTGGTCCCGCGAGAAACCCCAGAACCGCTCATAGGCGCTGTTGGCGAAGATGTAGCAGCCGTCCTCGATGTTCTTCGCGGCGACGCAGGCCGGCACGTTGTCCAGCACCGTTTCAAGAAACTGCTTGGTCGAGGCGAGTTGCCGCGACAGCCTGCGCTCCTCGCTGACGTCAAGATGCGTCGCCACCGAGCCGCCGTTCGGCAGCACGAAATATTTCACCAGGATGGCCCGGCCATCAGGCAGTTCGGCGATCAGACCGTTGGCGCTTGCCGCCTTCTCGTAGAACTCCTTGTCGGAGACGCCACCGAGGACCCCGCGCTTGCGTCGCAGCTCGAGGAGGTCGTGGCCGTTCATGTTGGCCCACAGATCCGACCGTGACAGGCCATAGATCTCGAGATAGCGGTCGTTGCAGAAGATGACGCGCCGCTGCGCATCGGTCATCACCACGCCCTGGTTGAGATTGTTCATGGCGGAGGAGACGAAGGCGTTGCGCCGCAGCTGCAACCGCCTGGTCCGGCGCAGCGCGGAGTGGATCCACAACGCGATTGCCACCAGGAACGCGCAGACGACGATGCCCCCGATCAGGGCTTCCCAGATCAGATTGGGATCGAGGTTGTCGAGCGAGCTCGGCGGAGCGAAGCTGTCCGACAGCGCAAAGGCACGCGCAGGCGCGACCGTGCCGATCAGGCACACGACGGCCTGCACAGCAATCGGCATCGTGCTGTCCGCGTGCCAGTTCTTCTCAGCCATCAGCCACCCGCGATTTCAACGTCGGATTGTCTGGCTTCACGGGTTTGGATCGGGTAAACGCCTGTACGCGCAACAGAAAAAATCTGACGTGAAATACGGCAATTGCCCTGACATGATAAATGCTTCCTTAACGGAAAATGCCCCCGCGCCGTCGTTCTCAGGCTTGATGCCACCGGCGCTTCCAGCGGACCTCCTGCACAACCATGGATAGGGTCGACTGCATCGTCATCGGAGCCGGCGTGGTCGGGCTCGCGGTAGCTCGAAAGCTGGCCCAGGCCGGGCGCGAGGTCATCGTGCTCGAGGAAGCCGAGGCCATCGGCACCATCACCTCCTCGCGCAACAGCGAGGTGATCCATGCCGGCATCTACTACCGCGCCGGGAGCTGGATGGCACGCATGTGCGTCAGCGGCAAGCACGCGCTCTACCGCTACTGCGGCGAGCGTGGCATCCCGCACAAGAATTGCGGCAAGCTGATCGTCGCGACCAATGCGAAGGAAACCGAGAAGCTGCAATCGATCAAGGCGCACGCCGAAGCCAATGGCGTGCTCGACATGCAGTTGCTCACCGGTGAGGCCGCATGCGCGCTGGAGCCGGCGCTCGCCTGCGACGCCGCGCTGCTCTCGCCCTCGACCGGCATCATCGACAGCCACGCCTACATGCTCTCGCTGCGCGGTGAGGCCGAGGAAGCCGGCGCGGCCTTCGCGTTTCACACCCCGCTGATCCGCGCCAAGGCGGCCGCCGGCCTGATCGAGGTCGAGGCCGGCGGCGAGGCACCGATGGCGCTGCAATGCGGCCTGCTCGTCAACGCTGCGGGCCTCGCGGCGACAACGGTCGCACGCAACATCGACGGCATGCCGCTGGACCGGATTCCGCCGGCCTATCTCGCCAAGGGAAATTACTTCAGCTGCAATGCCAAGGCGCCGTTCTCGCACCTGATCTATCCGGTGCCCGAGCCCGGCGGCCTCGGTGTGCATCTGACGCTGGACATGGCTGGGCAGGCGCGCTTCGGCCCCGACGTCGAGTGGATCGAGACGATCAACTACGAGGTCGATCCGTCACGGGCCGAGCGCTTCTATCCGGCAATCCGGCGATACTGGCCGACGCTGCCTGACGGCGCGTTGATGCCGAGCTATTCGGGCATCCGCCCGAAGATCGTGCCACCGGCAGTCGCCACGCAGGATTTCCTGATGCAGGGCCCGCGCGATCACGGCGTCGCAGGCCTGATCAACCTGTTCGGTATTGAATCGCCGGGACTGACGTCCTCGCTCGCGATCGCGGATCACGTCGCCGAGCTCGCAGGAATCTAGGGCGCCGCGCAATTGTCTTCGCGGTTTTGCACCTTCCAACAGGGATGAGCGCAACGGCTCTCACCCCTGCCTGAAAGGGTAAGATCAAACTTTACACTGTTACGGGGTTTACTAGTGAAGCGTGTCGCTAGTTTGCTTCAGACGTTCGATCTGGTCCTTGACCATCAACTTCCGGCGCTTCAACTCAACAATTTGCAGGTCGTCTGTTGAAAGGTGCACGAGAGCTTCGTGCAATTCGTTTTCGAGAGTTTTGTGCTTCCGTTCCAATTCAACCAGATGTGCCTGAATTGTCATTCGAAACCTCCTCGGTAGGGGTGACCTTGGATTCGATCCGGACGAGCAAGTGTACATCACCGATTCGTTCTGTCGACGAATATCCGTCGTCGCAATGTCATTTTTGAAAATTCATATGTAACGAAGCGTGAGTAAGGAACCACGCTGGGAAAAATCCATGATATCAATGTGCTTGCGCAGCGCCGCAGCGAACCGTTGAAAATATCTTGCGAGAGATCGGTGAGCGACGGCCCGAGATCGCTTGCGGTCACGGCGCGCAAGGACGATAATTTCCACAGGGCATCCACAGCCTTAAATCTCACGCCATCGGTTTTTCGGCCACCGCAGACATGACCCATGAAGACGAGCGCGAGCTCGAAGCCGAGCTCGCCCGGTTGCAGCAGGAACACCGAGATCTCGATGCCGCGATCGATGCGCTGCATCAATCGCCTGCCCCCGACCTATTGCGGTTACAGCGGCTGAAGAAGCGCAAGCTGTTGTTGCGCGACCGCATCGCCTTCATCGAAGACCAGATCACGCCCGACATCATCGCCTGATCCCCAGCGGGCTTTTCGCGGCAGGGCGCCGCAGGTGAATCCGCTTGACTCCAAAAGAACAAAATAGGAACATTCCGACATCCAACGCCCCCAGGAAACGCCCAGAGAAGCGCCCAAGGAACCAGCAAGGACAACGCAGATGTCGGCAACCGCCCTTTTGGACAACAGCCATTATGAACAGGCCTGCGATCAGGCGATCGCGATGTGCGACGGCAATCTGCGCAGCACCATCAAGGCGCTGATCATGGCCAACGAATATCTGGAGGCGGAGCTCGAGGAATTGCAGGCGGCGATTTCAGCCGGCTGCATTCCGGAGACCTCTCGCAGCAAGGCGCGGAGCAGCGCCGCCTAATGTTGATGACCGGAGCAACGCCATGTCGGACGTCACCTACTACGTTGCAATGCCCTTCCTGATCGATGACGACGGATCACCGGTCGCGGGCGCCGCGGAGGAATGTCAGTCCTCGACGGCCGCGCTGCGGCGCGCCGAGATTCTGGCGCGCGGCGCCGGCCACATCGGCGCGATCGCGTTTTGCCGCAGCGGTGATCCCATGACCGGCGAATTCGGTGACGCTACGCTGCTGCGCAAGTTCGGCAACGTGCCGGAAGATCTGGCCACGTTGTAGGGCATTTATTGTTTGAGCATGATCTCCGCGCAAACGCGTTTCGCGTTTGTCGCGAGGAAAACCGCTGCACACTTTGCGCTAACGCGGCCCTTCCGGTCCGGATCATGCTCAGTTGCTGACGAGCCTGATCCGCGGCTCGTGCCGCCGGCACGCCTTGCGCACATACATTGCGGCGTCCGCCTCCTCCAGGGCGCGGCCCGCGTCGGATTGCGCCCCCAGCAATGCGACGCCGGCAGAGGCGCCCGCGGTCACATGCTGGCCGCGGAAGACGAAGGATAATTCGTCGATCGTCTGCTCGAAGACCGCGGCCTTCGCCTTGGCATCGGTCTCGTTGAGATTCCATAGCAGCAGCGCGAACTCGTCGCCGCCGAGCCGGCCGACCACGTCGGAGGCACGGACCTGCCGCGTCAGCGCGCCGACGATCGCCTTGAGCACCTCGTCGCCGGCGGCGTGGCCGAAGGAATCGTTGATCGGCTTCAGCCGATCGACATCGAGGACGATCAGCGCGCCGCTGGCGTGATATCGCTTCATGTAGGCAATGGCGCGCGTGAGCTCGCGCTCGAAGCCGCGCCGGTTCGGAATCTCGAGCAGGAAATCGGTGTCGGCGGCCGCCTCGAGTTCGGCAACGCGCTGCAAGGCCTGCTTGAGCTTGGACCGCAGGCCGCGGATGACCTTGGCACCGTCGTTGCCCCCATCATCGGCCGACGCTCCGCGCCGCGGCGCCTTGACCCCACGCCTGACTGAACGCTTGGGGGCGGCTTTGGATCGGCTGGCACTGGTCTTCCGGCCCTTTTTGGCCTTCGCAGCGCTTGCCCTTTTTGGTTTCTTCATGGGCATCCTGCTCAATGAAGGCTTGCGGGGATTCACCAAGACAGGATAGTGCATTCCCTTCTCCTTGCCACCGCCTTGCGAGCCGCCGGCCGGAACCGTTAATCTGGCCTATGTTTCTGTTTTCCCGAGCACAATTAACGTCATGACCGCGCCGATCGCCATCATCATGGGAAGCCAGTCGGACTGGGACACGATGCGGCATGCCGCCGACACGCTTGAAGCGCTCGGCGTTGCCGCCGAGACCCGCATCGTTTCGGCCCACCGCACCCCCGACCGGCTGGTCGCTTTCGCCAAGGGCGCCAAGGCGGCGGGTTACAAGATCATCATCGCCGGCGCGGGCGGCGCTGCACATTTACCGGGCATGGCGGCGGCGCTGACGGAACTCCCCGTCTTCGGCGTTCCCGTCGAATCGAAGACGCTCAAGGGCGTCGATTCGCTCTATTCGATCGTGCAGATGCCCGCGGGCATCCCGGTCGGCACCCTTGCCATCGGCAAGGCTGGCGCGATCAACGCGGCGCTGCTGGCTGCCGCCGTGCTGGCATTGTCCGACCCGGCCTTGTCCGACCGCCTCGCCGCATGGCGCAAGGCGCAGACCGAGGCGGTTGCCGAGCGCCCGGAGGACAAGGCGTGACTGACGCAAAGCAGGTGAAGCTGAAGCCCGGCGACACCATCGGAATCCTCGGCGGCGGACAATTGGGGCGGATGCTGGCGATGGCCGCGGCGCGGCTCGGCCTGCGCTGCCAGGTGTTCTCGCCCGATCCTGACTCGCCGGCCTTCGACGTCGTGCTGAACGCGACCTGCGCCGAATATGCCGACGTCGAGGCGCTCGAGCTGTTCGCCAACGACGTCGACGTCATCACCTACGAATTCGAGAACGTGCCGGCCGCGGCCGCGATGGTGCTGGATGCGCGCCGCCCCGTGCTGCCCAACCGCAAGATCCTGGAGACGACCCAGGACCGGCTCGCGGAGAAGGATTTCGTGACGCGGCTCGGCATCGGCACCGCAGCCTATGCCGACGTGACCTCCGTCTCCTCGTTGCGCGAGGCGATTGTGAGGATCGGTCTTCCGGCCGTGCTGAAGACCCGCCGCTTCGGCTATGACGGCAAGGGCCAGGCCATCATCCGCGAGGGCGACGACATCGCCAAGGTCTGGACCAGCCTCGCCACCAAATCGGCGATCCTCGAAGCCTTCATCCCCTACGAGCGCGAGATCTCCGTGATTGCGGCGCGGTCGGCGACGGGCCAGGTCGAGTGCTTCGACGTCACCGAGAACGAGCACCGCGACCACATTCTGAAGATATCCCGCGCCCCCGCACTGATTCCGGATGCGCTCGCGGAAGAAGCGCGCAGCATCGCCGGCAAGATCGCCGGCGCGCTCGATTATGTCGGCGTGCTCGCGGTGGAAATGTTCGTGCTCGCCAACGGCACCGGGCCGAAGGTGCTGGTCAACGAGATCGCCCCGCGCGTGCACAATTCCGGACACTGGACTCTCGACGGCGCCTCCATCTCGCAGTTCGAGCAGCACATCCGCGCCATCGCCGGCTGGCCGCTCGGCAAGCCGGTCCGCCACGGCGAGATCGTCACCATGACCAATCTGATCGGCGACGAGATCAACGATTACGAGAAGTGGCTGAGCGTTCCGGGCGCGACCATCCACATCTACGGCAAGGGCGGACCGCGCCCCGGCCGCAAGATGGGCCATGTCACCGAAGTCCGGCCGCCCCGGGAGAAGTGACGGGACCGCGGCAACCGCCGCGATCCCGTTTGCCGACTAGGTTTGTTTTGACGCGTTTTCCTGACGCCAACCGGTATCCACTTCGCTCGAAAACGCTCTAGGCCGTCTTCACGCCTGCGACGACGCCGGCGGGCTCCTCGCTGAGCCAGCGATAGATCACCCCGCCGAGCGCGCCGCCGATCAGCGGCGCGACCCAGAACAGCCAGAGCTGCGCCAGCGCCCAACCGCCGACGAACAGCGCGGGGCCCGTGCTGCGCGCCGGGTTCACCGACGTGTTGGTGACGGGAATGCTGACGAGATGGATCATCACCAGCGCGAGCCCGATCGCGAGCGGCGCGAAGCCCGCGGGCGCGCGGCCGTGAGTTGCGCCCATGATGACGAACAGGAACATCATGGTCATCACCACCTCGGTGATGAAGCAGACCACCATGCTGTACTGGCCGGGCGAATGCGCGTCGTACCCGTTCGACGCGAAGCCCTTGGTGACGTCGAAGCCTGGGGCGCCGCTGGCGATGACGTAGAGCAGTTCGGCGGCAACGATCGCACCGCAGACCTGCGCGATCACGTAGGGCAGGATCTGGCCGGCCGGAAAGCGCCCGCCGGCGGCAAGGCCGACCGTGACAGCCGGATTGAGATGACAGCCCGAGATGTGACCGATCGCGTAGGCCATGGTGACGACGCTTAAGCCGAACGCCAGGGACACGCCGACCAGGCCGATTCCGACCTGCGGGAAGCCGGCCGCGATCACCGCGCTGCCACAACCTGCGAATGTGAGCCAGAAGGTGCCGATGGCCTCGGCAGCATATTTCTTCATATCCATGTGTCGTCCCCTGATTTCAAAGTTTCCGGAACGAAGCTCCGGTCGCAGCCCCGTCAAAGACGCCAAATCTCCCAAATCGGGGCCACACAGAGGTCTTTTCGCCTTATTTAATGGCTGAACTTGGCCCGAAACCCCGCTTGGCAGGTGGACATCCAGGGTTTTGTCTGATACATCCGCGCGCTCAAGGCTAAGGGCTTGTGCGTTTTGCCATCCCCTTTGGCTTACCAGAATTCAAATCCTGTCCACTGAAGAGGATGCCGCGTGCAGGTTCTCGTTCGCGATAACAATGTCGATCAAGCCCTCAAGGCGCTGAAGAAGAAGATGCAGCGCGAGGGTATTTTCCGCGAGATGAAGCTCCGCGGTCACTACGAAAAGCCCTCTGAGAAGAAGGCTCGCGAAAAGGCCGAAGCCGTGCGCCGCGCGCGCAAGCTGGCCCGCAAGAAGCTCCAGCGTGAAGGCCTGCTGCCGATGAAGCCGAAGCCGGTGTTCGGCGCTGGCCCCGGTGGTGAGCGCGGCGGCCGTGGCGGCCCGGGTGCAGGTCCGCGCGGACCGCGCTGATTTGCCGAGTTTTTAAGACCTCAGTTTTCGATAACGCGGGCCGCTGGCCCGCGTTATTGTTTGTGAGCGGTGCCTTTCTGGGAAGGGGCACTACCGATGCGGCGCTAAAGCGCGATGAGGTTGGTCATCGCGCTTTAGATTGTTGTTTGAGCATGATCTTTTCGGAAAACCGCGGCACACTTTTCCGGATCATGCTCTAGCGCGAGCGAACCGTAGATGGCCTCCCCTTTCCCCGAGCGTGGCTTGGCGCGACTGCGCCAGATCTGGCGGCAGCCGCTCGCGCTGGCCTTGATGGGGATCGCACTGTGCGGCTGCTCCTTCGATCTGGGATCGCTGATGCCGGAGAAGGAAAAGCCGCAGGAGGCGCCCAAGCCGGCGGTCGCCACGGAGAGCGCGGTCAGCCCCGGCAACGTCACTGAGGCCCAGGCCCGCACCGCAAAGGCCCAGACCCTGGCCAAGTCAGGCGAGACGGCAGCAGCGCTGGACGAATTCAATCGCGCGGTCGGGCTGGATCCCTACAACGCGCAGGCGCTCTATGGCCGCGCGTTGATCTATCAGGGCAATAACGAGCACAATTTCGCCATCGCCGATTTCACCGCCGCGAGCGGGCTCAACCCGCAAAAGGCCGAGCCGCTGCTCGGCCGCGCCATCAGCCATCTCGCCCTCGGCAAGATCAGGGAGGCTGCGGCCGATCTCGACGAGGCTTCCGAGGCCGATCCGCACAACGCCCAGGTCTGGACCGCGCGGGGGCAGGCCTATGAGCGGCTGGGCGACAAGGCCAAGGCGGCGGCCTCCTACACCAAGGCGGTCGCACTTCGTCCACGCGACGATGCCGCCCGCAGCGGCCTCGCCCGCGTCGGCGGCTGACAAGCAGCTATCGCTTCGGTTCTGACTGGATCAGACCCCGTGGGATCTCGGTTTGAGGGGTTTTCTTCACGCGGACCGGTGGTCCACTTCGCCCGAAAACGCTCTAAGCCACCACCCTAATCGGGGGTGGAGCTCTTCGGCAAGACGGAGTGGAACATCGACTTCATGCCAGACAGCATCTCGTCCGCGACGTTGGTCTTCTTCGGCCGGGGCATGGTTGCGCCGGCATCGGCACGCAGGTCGAGCGGCGGCGCGATCACCGGCACGGGAATGTCAGCCGGAGGCGTGATCCGGTTCGGGTCGTCATTGCCGACCGAGGCCGTGTAGGACGGCGACGAACCGCCATTGCCATACGCCTCGGTTGAGGGCGTGGACACCGTGATCGGCGGCGGCAGCGGACGGACCGCGGACGGCTCCGTCGTGACGACACGCGGGGCCTCGGGGACGCGGGTGGCTTCGCGAACCGCGGGCTCGGGGGTCCGCTCGACCGGCTTGGTCTCGGCGGCTTTGGCTTCGGCAGCCTTTTCGGCAGCCTTGCCCTCAGGCGACTTGCGAAGACGCTCGATGGCGGCACGCGCCAGATCGTTGGCGTCGGGGGTCGCAGCCGGGGACGCCGCGGCCGGCGCAGAATTGGCCTCCACCACCGGGGCGGTAGCTGCCGGGATCGACTTCGCGGCCGCCTTCTCGCGCGCCGGGGGGCGGCCATGCGAGGCGGTGTCGGCGGGAGCGACGTCCGCAGCCTTGGTCTCAGGCTTGTCGGCCGCAGCCTTCTCCGTCGCACTCTTCTCGGAAACGCTCTTTTCGGAGACGCCCTTGGCCTTGACGCCGGGCGCCGGCAGGTTGGCGACGTCGGCGGGCTTGCCGTTCTTGCCGGCCTCGGCAGGTGCCACCACGGCCGCAGGGGTATCGGCCGCCGGCTTGGCGTTGATGTAGTGGTTAACGATGTACGCCCCGATGATCGTCGCGAGCACCGAGGGGAAAATATCCATCGAGATTTTAGCGAGGTATTTCAGCATTTCTCGGCCACTCCCCGCGCGATCTGATGCGGGAACTTTGGGGCATTGTAAGGGATCAACTGCGACGGATCGATGGCAAACGGTAAGCCAGACTTACGGCTTCAGCTCGATCTCAAGGAACACGATCTCAGTTGAGGTTTCGTTAAGTACGTCGTGTTGGACGCCGGCCTTGCGAAAGTAGGATTTTCCGGCCGCAAGCTGCGCCTTGGAGCGCTCGCCGCCGGGTGCCACGATGGTCATTTCGGCGGCAACGACGGGAACAATCACATAGTCCATCCCGTGGGTGTGGTGCCCGGTCGCGCTGCCCGGGGCGAGCCGCCATTCGGTCACCCGGACCTCTTCGTTGTCGATCTGAACCTCGGACTTGGCGGCAAGCATCGGAAATCTCCTGGAGAATCGCTTCAGGGCACGAAAACCATGAACACGTAGACGGCAAATACCACCATATGGACCAGGCCGAACAGGACATTGGTCCTGCCCGTGCCGAAGGTCAGCATGCTCAAAAAGAAGGTCAGGAGCAAAAGGACGCTGCCCTGGCCGCTGAGGCCGAGCTCGAGCTCCTTGTCGAAGGCGTAGGTGGCGATGCCGACGGCCGGGATGGTGAGGCCGATGGTCGCGAGCGAGGAGCCCAGCGCCAGGTTGATGCTCTTCTGGAGATCGTTCTTGCGGGCCGCCGCGATGGCCGAGACACCTTCAGGCATCAGGATCAGGAGTGCGACCAGAAGCCCGGCGAAGGCCGGCGGCGCGCCGATCCTAGCGGCCACGGCATCGACCACGAGCGAGAACTTCTTGGCCAGCAGCACGACTGCCAGGAGCGAGACCAGGAGCAGCCCCACGGTGAGCGCAAGCGCCCCGACCGACAGGTGCGCCTCGCCGCCCTCGCCCTTCGCCCGTTCATGAACGAAGTAGTCCTTGTGCAGGACGGTCTGGGTGTAGAGAAACACCGCATAGAGCGCGAGCGTCACCACATCGACGAAGCCGAGCTGAACCGCCGAATAGACTGGGCCCGGCGTGGTGGTCGTGTAATTCGGCATGATCAGCGTGATGGTCGCGAGTGCGAAGAGGACGCTGAGATAGACGTTGGCCCCGGAGAGCTGAAACCCCTGCTCGCGATAGCGCAGGCCGCCGATAAAGATGCAGAGCCCGACGAGGCCGTTGCAGACGATCATGACGACGGCGAACACGGTGTCGCGCGCCAGTTCCGGCGCCGGCTTGTCGCCCAGCATGATCGTGGTGATCAGGGCCACCTCGATGATCGTCACCGAGAGCGTCAGCACCAGCGTGCCATAGGGCTCGCCAACCCGCTCGGCGATCACTTCGGCATGATGAACGGCGGCAAACACCGTGCCGAACAGGATGACCAGAAGGACGACGGCGAAGACGAGCCCGCCCAGCGAGAGCGTGAAGACGTAGCCCGTCGCACTGACGGCCGCGAACATCAGCACGGCCAGCGCCGGAAATATCCAGGCCGACCGGGGCATCGGATTATGCGCGCTCATCCACCGGCTCCAATTGTCAGCCGAGCAGTAGCAAGCCCGCAGATTCAATGCCAGTGCAGGAACGGCGCGACCGGCAGCACGGTCAGCAGCAGGAACAGCGGGATCAGCACGGCGCCGGCGCGCAGGAAATAGCCGAAAAAGCTCGGCATCTCGACGCCGTTCTCGCTGGCGATGCTGGCGACCATGAAGTTCGGCGCATTGCCGATATAGGTGAGCGCCCCCATGTAGACCGCGCCCATGGAGATGGAGGCGAGCGTGCCCGAGAGCGTATGCATCAGCACCTGCGGGTCGCCGCCGGCGAGCTCGAAGAACAGCAGGTAGGTCGGCGCATTGTCGAGGAACGCCGACATCATGCCCGTGAACCAGAAATAGGCGACCTCGCGCGGCGTTCCGTCCGGTGCCGTGACGGCGGACAAAAGCCAGGCGAAGGCGCCGTGATGCCCGGCATCGAGCATGGCAATGACCGGGATGATGGCGACAAAGATGCCCGCGAACAGCTTTGCGACTTCGCGGATCGGCTCCCAGGTGAAGCCGTTGGCCAGCCTGTGCTCCTCCGGCGTCAGCCACACCGACAGGGCGGCAATGGCGAGCAGCGCGACATTGCGGGCGATGTCTTCCAGCTCCAGCTTCGTTCCGAGAATGTCGAAGGCTATGCCGGGCTTCCACATCGCGGAGGCCAGCAGGCTCGCGACGATGGCGGCGATCAGCACGAGGTTGATGAGGCCGCGAATCCGCAGCGGCTTCGCGGGGCCGGCGTCTCCCCGCACCGGCTCGCTACGGAAGCGCCAGACGTCGATGACGACGAAGATCGCCAGCAACAATCCGGCAACGATCGCCGTCTGCAGCCAGATGGTCCGGGTGGTCCAGAAGAAGTCGACGCCGTGCAGGAAGCCGACGAACAGCGGGGGATCGCCGAGCGGGCTCAGCGCACCGCCGACATTGGCGACCAGGATGATGAAGAAGACCACGACGTGGGCGTTGTGGCGCCGCGGCCGGTTGGCGCGGATCAGCGGACGGATCAGGATCATGGCGGCACCCGTGGTGCCGACGATGCTCGCCATGAGCGTGCCGAGCGCGAGGATGCCGGTATTGGCCGACGGCGTAGGCCTGATGTCGCCCGTGATGAGAATGCCCCCGGCCACGACATAGAGCGAGAACAGCAGCACGATGAAGCCGAGATATTCGGCAAGCATGGCATGGACCAGTGCGGCCAGCGTCGCCATGCCTCCTGCGAGCCAGACCAGCGAGCCGAGCGCCAGCAGCGACCAGGCCGCGGCGATCTTGCCGTAATGATGGTGCCAGAATTTTGCAAACAGCAGCGGCCCGAGCGCGATCGACAGCAGGAGGCCGGCAAAGGGCAGCGCATAGGGCCAGCGCATCGCCGCGCCGTCGAGCCCTGCCGCCGCCCATGCGGGCTGCGGCAACATCGCCAGGATCGCGGCGGCGGGCACGCCGCCGCGCAGCGTCACGAGCCGTCTAGGAAGCAATGAAGCGCTTTGCTGTTTCGATCGCACCGAAAGCATCAAGGTTGTCGTGTCCGCCGCCCGCCAAGCGAACGAACTGCTTCGGTTCATGCGCGAGCGCGAACAGACGCTCTCCGAACCCGATCGGAATGGCAAGGTCATTGGTGCCATGCATCACCAATAGCGGCACCGTGACGCGCGCAATCCGCTCGTCGGAGCGAAACTGATCGCGCATCAGGAGGCGAACGGGAGCGAAGCGGTACAGCGAGGCGGCGACATCGACCGCCGACGTGTATGGCGCCTCCAGGATCAGTTTGCGGACCGGATGTTCGGAGGCGATGGCGACCGCAACGCCCGTTCCGAGCGAAAAGCCCCAGACGACGATTCGTTCCGCCGCGTAGCGCGCCGTGGTGAAGGCGTAAGCCGCTGCCGCATCGCGCAGCAGACCCTCCTCGCTCGGCGCGCCGGAGGAGCCGGCATAGCCGCGATAGGACAGCGCGACGAGGCCGGTGCCGTCTGCCGTCATCGCCTTGAAGCGGCTCACACAGCCTGCGAGAGAATCACCATTACCAGGGAAATACAGGATCACGGGGCGGCCGGGCCTGGCCGGCACGTGCCAGACGATGACCTTCTCGCCATCGGACGTGGTCAGGACATGCTCTTCCGCCTCGGGCAGGCCTGCGGCATCCGGAGCGGTGCGACCGACGGGCGGGATCGGAAACAGCATCTCGCGCTGCCGGACATACAGCACGACGAGACCGGCGCAATAGACGGCCGCGAGCAGGATGGCGATCCACTTGACTATGGTCATGATGATGCGGCCGGTCTCCGGCTCAGGGCTTGCGCCGGCTCCGCAGCAATTTCATGACGTCGAGCCGGATGCTCGCGGGGACGTCGCGGCAGCCGCACGCCGCCGCATGCGCGGCGTGCCATTTGACGCGCTGCCCGCGCGTCGCTTTGGGCGGCATGCGATGGGACCGGTGCCATTCCTTGTTGATGGCCACGGTCCCACTTCCTTCGCGCGCTACATCGCCTTGACGATGTTCTCGGTGACCTTCTTGGCGTCGCCGAGCAGCATCATGGTGTTGTCGCGATAGAACAGCGGATTGTCGATGCCGGCATAGCCCGAGGCGAGCGAGCGCTTGATGAACATCACGGTGCCGGCCTTCCAGACCTGGAGCACCGGCATGCCGTAGATCGGCGAGGTCTTGTCCTCTTCCGCGGCCGGGTTGGTGACGTCGTTGGCGCCGATCACGAAGGCGATGTCGGCCTGCGCGAATTCGGAGTTGATGTCCTCGAGCTCGAACACCTCGTCATAAGGCACGTTGGCTTCGGCCAGCAGCACGTTCATGTGGCCGGGCATGCGACCGGCGACGGGGTGAATGGCGTACTTCACCTCGACGCCTTCCTTCTTCAGCATGTCGGCCATTTCGCGCAGCGCGTGCTGGGCCTGCGCCACCGCCATGCCGTAGCCCGGCACGATGATGACCTTGGAGGCGTTCTTCATGATGAAGGCGGCATCGTCCGCCGAGCCGAGCTTGGCGGGCTTCTGCTCGCCTGTCGCCCCGCCGGCCGCGGCGGTCTCGCCGCCGAAGCCGCCGAGGATGACCGAGATGAAGGACCGGTTCATCGCGTGACACATGATGTAGGACAGGATCGCGCCCGAGGAGCCGACCAGCGCGCCGGTGATGATCAGCGCGGAGTTGCCGAGGGTGAAGCCGATGCCGGCCGCGGCCCAGCCGGAGTAGGAATTCAGCATCGAGATCACGACCGGCATGTCGGCGCCGCCGATCGGGATGATCATGAGCACGCCGAGCGCCAGCGCCAGGATGACGATCATCCAGAAGTCGAACGCGCTGCCGGTCAGGACGAGACCGACGATGAAGAACACCAGCGCCACGGCGAGCGCGATGTTGATGATGTGGCGGAACGGCAGGATGATCGGTGCGCCGCTCATCCGCGCGGACAGCTTGAGGAACGCGATCACCGAACCGGTGAAGGTCAGCGCGCCGATGGCGACGCCGAGCGACATCTCGACCAGGCTCTGCGCATGGATGTTGCCGGGCGTGCCGATGTCGAAGGCCTCGGGCGCGTAGAACGCGCCGGCGGCGACCAGCACCGCGGCCATGCCGACCAGCGAGTGGAAGGCGGCGACCAGTTCCGGCATCGAGGTCATCGGCACGCGGCGCGCGATGACCGCGCCGATGGCGCCGCCGATGGCGATGCCGACGATGACGAGCACCCAGGCCAGGCCATCGGCCGGCGGATGGTTGGCGAGCGTGGTGGCGACCGCGATCGCCATGCCGATCATGCCGAACAAATTGCCCTGGCGCGAAGAGGCCGGGCTCGACAATCCCCGCAGCGATAGGATGAACAGCACCCCCGCCACGAGATACAAGAATGCAGAGAGATTGGCGTTCATCTCAGGTCCCCATTGATCCCTTCAGCCCGAGGTGGCCGCTTACTTCGACTTCTTCTTGTACATCGCCAGCATGCGCTGGGTGACAAGGAAGCCGCCAAAAATGTTCACGCAGGCGAAGACCAGCGCCACGAAGCCGAAGGCGCGTGCCCAGCCCGAGCCGCTCGAGACGTTCGCGACGCCGCCGGCGAGCAGCGCGCCGACCACGATCACCGAGGAGATCGCGTTGGTCACGCTCATCAGCGGCGTATGCAGCGCCGGCGTCACCGACCACACCACGAAATAGCCGACGAAGACGGCGAGGACGAAGATCGACAGCCGGAAGACGAAGGGGTCGACGACCTGTGCTGCATGCTCCATGGCGGTTCTCCTTAGACCTTCGGCTGGAAGTTCGGGTGGATGACGGCGCCGTCCCTGGTCAGCGCGGTGGCCTTGACCAGTTCGTCGTCCCAGTTCACGGCAAGGGCCTTGCTGCCCTTGTCGACCATGGTCTCGATGAAATTGAACAGGTTGCGCGCATAGAGGCTGGAGGCGGATGCCGCGACGCGGCCGGCCACGTTGGTGTAGCCGACGATCTTGATGCCATCGAGGTCGACGACCTCGCCCGGCTTCGCGCCCTCGACATTGCCGCCGCGCTCGACCGCGAGATCGACCAGCACCGAGCCGGGCTTCATCGACTTGACCATCTCGCCCGAGACGAGCTTGGGCGCCGGCCGGCCCGGAATCAGCGCCGTGGTGATCACGATGTCCTGCTTCTTGATGTGCTCGGCAGTGAGCGCGGCCTGCTTGGCCTGGTACTCTTTCGACATTTCCTTGGCGTAGCCGCCGGCGGTCTGCGCGTTCTTGAACTCCTCGTCCTCGACGGCGAGGAATTTTGCGCCGAGCGATTCGACCTGCTCTTTCGTCGCGGGCCGCACGTCGGTCGCGGTGACGATGGCGCCGAGACGGCGCGCGGTCGCGATCGCCTGAAGACCGGCGACGCCGACGCCCATCACGAACACCTTGGCGGCGGGCACGGTGCCGGCCGCGGTCATCATCATCGGGAAGGCGCGGCCGAAGGCTTCGGCGCCCTCGATCACGGCACGGTAGCCGGCGAGGTTGGCCTGCGAGGACAGCACGTCCATCACCTGCGCGCGCGTGATGCGCGGCATCAATTCCATCGCGAAGGCGGAAACGCCGGCATCGGCCATCGCCTTCAGCGCGGCATCGTTACCGTAGGGATCCATGATGGCGATGACGAGCGCCCCACGCTTGTACTGCGCAAGCTCCGACGCCTCGGGGCGCTTCACCTTGATGATGATGTCGGCGTCCTTCAACGCATCGGCGCTGACGGTGGCGCCGACCGCGGTGAACTCGGAATCCGGCAGCCCTGATTTGAGGCCGGCGCCCGGCTCGACGGCGATCTCGGCGCCGAGCGCTTTGAACTTCTTCACCGTATCAGGCGAAGCGGCAACGCGCGGCTCCGACGGATCGATTTCCTTGGCAACGGCGATCTTCATAGGCCCTCCGGCGACGCGGGAAAAAGCGCGCACGCGAACTTAGCGTTACTCCCGCAACGTTGGATACCGGTTTTCAATCCGGCTTGAATGCAAATTTTATGGGCACCGACGACGCTGGCGGTGCGGCAGTCGATGGATCAGGTGAGGAAGATCGCCATCAGGATCACGATGAGCGCGACCGAGGCCGTGCCGTATTTCACCAGCTTGATGAAGCCCTCATAGGTCTGCTCGTGGGCAACGTAGTCGTTGCCGTCGGCAGTGGTGTACGCCACTTCGCTATGGTCAGCCATGGATTGTCCCCAGTCGAAAGTCGAATTCCCGGCTGGCAATAGCGCAAACCGCCGGGCAGGGCAACGGCAGGCAGGCGCGGTTTTCCCGCAAATCAGGTCATTTGGAATTCCGATTGCCGGGAATCCGGCTCTGGCGCCGCTCAGCCCTGGTCGATCATCGTGGTGGCGGCGCTCGCGGTCGGTCGCCGGGGTTCCGGAAGACCGAGCGCCTCGCGGACCGCGTCGATCGCCTTCTCGCCCGCCTCGGTAAATCGCGCCATGCGCGGATTCGTGCCGGGACCGACCGCGACGGAATGGTCGCCGGCCAGGAAACCATGGGTCATGTGGAACCCCAATGCACGATAGACCTCGAACTGCTCCTCCGAGAAGAACTGATCGCCGGTGGTCTCGTGGGGGAAGGTGTCGTTACGCCGCGCGTAGTCGAGGATGTAGTCGTTCTCGTCGCGGGAGAGCGAGGACTTGATATAGACGAGATAGCCCTTGTCATCGCCGCCATAGTCGATGATGCCGATCGCCACGTGAACATGGTCCTTCGCGGCCTCGTCCGATGTATCGGGGGATGCTTGTGCGGACTTCCCGGCATTCTCCGCCATGATGGCGCGCGTGCGGTCGCGGATCGGCGTCCAGGGCAGATCGATCCGGACGCCGAGGTCGATGCGCGCATAGCGCTGGAGCTTCATCAGCGAGGAGAAATTCATCGGCGCGTCGGCTTCCGCGTCGACCGCGACGATCACCTTGCAGCGCCGGCGGAGCAGCTCGTAGACGCCGAGATTTTCGATGTGGCCGCCGTCGGTGAGATAGACGCCGTCACTGTTCTCGTAGAGACGGCCCGAGATTTCCGACCACAGGAACAGCGGCGTGGAGCGGCGCTGCGGCCGGGCGGTGGCCCCGACATAGCGCGGGTTGCTCAGCCAGTAGCCCAGCCGCACGTTCAACAGCGCCAGCGTCGGCGTCAGCGCCCTGATCGAGTTCGAGCCCATGTTTGACGACGCCGCCGCCCCCGAGATCGCCATGGCGGTGGCGAGGTCGAGGCTTTGCTCCAGACGCTCGACCGCCGGGGTCCTGGCGTAGCGCGTCGCCTCGCTGCCGACATAGAGCGGCGAGAAGACGAAGAAGTCCGCATTGCGACCGCGCCGGTTGGCGAAGTCCGACCCCTGGATGTTGAGCGCCGTGTTGATGAGATGATAGGGCGCCCGCAGCTTCGGCGCGGCCGGCCCATCGTTCGTCGTGGCGCCATCGTCGGCGACCACGAAGAGCTCGCTCAACTTCATGCGATCGAGCGGCTTGAGATCGCGCCCCTGGTCGAGGCTCGCCTCGGCGCGGGCGATATTGCCGTCTGCCGAGCGGCCGGGGTCGAACAGGAAAGCCTTGCTCAGCCGATCGCGGTACAGGCGATGCAGCGAATTGGCATTCGGCGTCAGCGACCAGGAGATCGCAAACAGCAACATGCCGACGAGCGTATACAGGATCACCACGGGCAGGCTGTGCGCGTAGCCGGAGCCTCGATCCGTCCAATCGAATTGTCTTGCGACATTGCCCGCGGCAAATACGAGCCAGGCCGGAACGTGGGATACCGGCGTCAACCAGTCCGTCGCCGCCGTCGTTACGGCGGGCCTTGGCGTGATCTCGGCCGTGAAGGTGCTGGCAGCAGCGTCAAACTCGATCTTGCCCGACAGGTTTCCCGACACGGGCACGGTCGATTTGTTGGCGGCGAGACAGCCTTTCTGCGCAATCGCGGTCAGGGGCGCCTGACATTTTTCGATCGGATCGTTGGCGATGCCCCAATAGGACAGATAGAGATAGGCGACCCAGATGATCAGCGGCAGCGCCAATCCAGCGATCCACAGCGCGATCTTGGCGATGATCGCGAGCACCAGCGAGCCCCATTGCGAAGAAACGCTGTTGCCCTTCAGGAATTCGGCGAACTGCTGCCTGAAGGCAGTGACGAATACGCCGATCGGCGCGGCAATTGCGGCGAGCGATTTGATCCAGGTGACGGCGACGCCGCCGACCGGCCCGCCGATCGTGTTGCTGTCGACGACATCGAACATCTGCGACAGCATGAAGGGCTGGAACTCGAAGAACGCGATCACGGCAAGCAGCACCAGGAAGGTCGCGCCGGCGGTCGGCCAATGCGAGCGAAACTCCTGGCGTTTCTCGGGACTTGCAAACGACTGCTTGAGCGCCCAGCCGAAGAACAGGGCGACGCCGATGATCGCCGTTGCCAGCGTCAGCGCGAAATTCCTGATCTGAAGGATGCGGGCGAAGTCGCACGCGATGCCGAGCAGGAACGCGATGCCCGCGGCATAGGTCAGGAAGACGGTTGGGCCGATGCCCCGCTCCGCCCGTGAGCGCAGATAGGCAATTCCGCCGCAGGCAAGCAGCGCCAGCGCGACGATCGCGCCGATCGAGGTGAAGCCGAAACGGTCCGCGATCCAGCCGAAATGGTGCAGCTCGCATTGCGGCGAAGCGCCGTCGGCAAGATCGACACCGAAGAAGTTCGCGACGGTCAGGCAGCTCCGGAGCGGCGTCGACCAGATGGTGACGGCGGCGAGCAGCAGCACGGCCGGCAGCGTCAACCCGATATTGGCGATCAGGCCGCGCGCCACGATTGCAATCCCGGTCAGGAGATCGCGGAAGCCGGCCGGAACCAGGTAGTTGGAATAATTCCTGATGTGCCCGACCGAGGGCGTATCGCTGATCTCGCTGGCGGTCACGGTGTCCCCGGCCGGCCGCTCGCCGAATACGAAACGCCCTGTCACCGTCATGGTCGTGCTGAGCGAGGTGCCGATGTAGCCGCCGCCCGATACGGTGGAGAGATAATCGATCCGCCTGATCAGATCGTGGTGGTTCAGCGCCTGGAGCACGCCGAGACACATGGCCGAGGAGCGGATGCCGCCGCCGGACAAGGCGAGCCCGACGACGTCGAGCATCTGGCAGGCGACGATGCCGTCGGGGTCGAGCTGCCGGGCTTCTTCGCGGCGCGTGTTGATGGCCTCGATCTCGTCGCGAACGATCTGCTGATGCTTCTCGCACCAGGGCGTTTCCTCCTCGAAGGCTGCCGCGTTCCGCGCCGCTCCAGGTCGCGGGACCTGTCCCTGATCCGGCATGCGAGCCTCCCCCGAGCAATAAAAGGCAATCGGCAATCAGCGGTTGAAAAAGTCAATCAAGTATCTACAGGATTAGTCTTGCCTCTGGTTCGAACGTTCAATGCCGGCGAGCAGGATCTCGAGGCCGGTCTCAAACGTCGCGTCAAAATGCGCAGGCTGAAAATACGGCGCAGCGGCCGCAAGATGCTTGAAGTTCGCGGCGATGGTTTCGTCCGGGACCGGTTCGGCCGAGGAAGGACCGCGGGCGTAGCCCGCCGTCTCATCAAGCGCCGCACCCGTGAGGTAATAGCCGAGTTCCCGGAAATAGATGGCCGCCTCGCGGTCGGAAAAGCCGGCGTCGCGCAGGATGCCGATGATGCCGTCGATATAGGCGACACCGGCAGCCGTGTTGAGCCGATGCACCGCGAAGAACGGGAAGAACGCAGGGTGCTTCAGCGCCATGGCGCGGAAGCCGTGGGCGGCTCGGCGCAGGCGCTCGCGCCAGTCCCATTGCGGCTCCATCGCAACCTGCGCCTCCGCAAGCATCAGGTCTACAAGCGCATCCATCAGGTGCGCCTTGCTCGGGAAGTGATGATAGATGCTCATGGCCTCGCAGCCGAGCTCCTCGCCGAGCCTGCGCGTCGAGAATTGGGCCAACCCGTCGCGATCGACCAGCGCCATCGCGACGGCCGCAATCCGCTCGCGCGACAGTCCCCGGCCCCCGTGGCCCGCGGCGCGACGCTTGCGCGGCGCAGGCGGAGCTTTCCGGCGCGCTTTGGCTTTCTTGATCATGACATCCGAATCGAACCCGCTTGCAACCTTACACCGAAAGGCTGTATTGTGAAGTATGGCTTACACTGTAAGGTTGGAGCTGAGGCGATGTCTGCGATTGACCTGTTCAGCCTGCTGGTGCCGGTGACCTATCTCGTGATGCTCGGAATCGAGCGTCTGATCCCGGCGCGGCAATTCCCGGATATTCCCTATTGGCGGCTCAGGGGCTTCTGCTTCCTGACCGTGCAGGGCCTGCTTGCTACGTTGACCCCATTACTGATCCCGGAAGCCTGGCTGGAGCGGCACAGGCTGATGGACCTCACCGGCCTTGGCGTCGCCGGCGGCGCGGTGCTCGGTTATGCCGTGCTCTCGCTCGTCAATTACGGCTGGCACCGCAGCGCCCACACCTTTCCCCTGATGTGGCGACTATTCCACCAGATCCATCACAGCCCGCAGCGCATGGACATGTCGGGCGCGGCGCTGTTCCATCCGCTGGAGACGATCGCATTCTTTGCGATCGCATCCGTGGTCACGACGCTGGTGCTCGGGCTCGATCCGGTCGCAGCCGCCGCGACCGGCTACATCGCCGCCTTCTACGGGTACTTCCAGCATATGAATGTGCGCACGCCGCAATGGCTCGGCTTCATCATCCAGCGGCCGGAGGCGCATTGCATCCATCACCAGCGTGACGTGCACGCCTTCAACTATGGCGACCTGCCGATCTGGGACATGCTGCTCGGCACCTTTCGCAATCCCGCGAGCTTCGAGGGCGCGGTCGGCTTCGACAAGCCGGCGACCGACCGGTTTGGCGCGATGCTCGCCTTCGCCGACGTGAACGAACCTGCGGCCGGGCAGAATAGCCTCGGCCGCAGGGCCAACCCGACCAACTAGCGGGAAGCGTCCGCGCCGCTCAGCCCATCGCCTCCAGCTCGTCGATCATGCCGGCGATGACCGAGAGGCCGCCGTCCCAGAATTTGGGATCCTTGGCATCGAGCCCGAACGGCCGCAGCAGCTCGGAGTAATGCTTGGTGCCGCCGGCGGCGAGCATGTCGAGATAGCGCTCGGCAAAGCCCTCGGCCGCGTTCTCGTAGACCGCGTAGAGCGAGTTCACGAGGCAGTCGCCGAAGGCATAGGCATAAACGTAGAACGGCGAATGGATGAAGTGCGGGATGTACATCCAGTAGTTCTCGTAGCCGGCCTTGATCTCGATCGCCGGCCCCAGGCTCTCGCCCTGTACCGACAGCCAGATCTCGCCGAGCCGCGTCGCGGTGAGCTCGCCGTTCTTGCGCTCGGTGTGGACCGCGCGCTCGAAGGAATAGAAGGCGATCTGCCGGACCACGGTGTTGATCATGTCCTCCACCTTGCCGGCGAGCAGCGCCTGGCGCTGCTTGGCGCTCCTGGTCTGTGCCAGGAGCCGCCTGAAGGTGAGCATCTCGCCGAACACGCTCGCGGTCTCCGCGAGCGTCAGCGGCGTCGGCGCCATCAGCGCGCCGTTCTTGGCCGCCAGCACCTGATGCACGCCATGGCCGAGCTCATGGGCGAGCGTCATCACGTCGCGCGGCTTGCCCTGGTAGTTCATCAGCACATAGGGGTGCGCCGACGGCGTGGTGGGATGCGAGAACGCGCCCGGCGCCTTGCCCGGACGCACCGGCGCGTCGATCCAGCGGTCGGTGAAGAAGCGCTCGGCGATGTCGGCCATTTTGGGCGAGAAGCCACGATAGGCCGTCAGCACCATGTTGCGGGCATCGGGCCAGCCGATGACGTCGGTCGCCGCAAACGGCAACGGCGCGTTGCGGTCCCAATAGGCCAGCCGCTTCTTGCCGAACCACTTCGCCTTCAGTGCGTAATAGCGATGCGACAGCCTTGGATAGGCCGCGCGCACCGAGGCGACCAGCGCATCCACCACCTCGCGCTCGACGCGGTTGTTGAGGTGGCGGGAATCCGCGACATCCTTGAAGCCGCGCCAGCGGTCGGAGATGTCCTTGTCCTTGGCCAGCGTGTTGGTGATCAGTGCGAAGGTGCGCTCATTGGCCTTGAAGGTCTTCGCCAGCGCCTCTGCCGCGCTCTTGCGCTTGGCGCCGTCGCGGTCCTGCAACAAATTGAGCGTCGGCTCGATCGCGAGCTCCTTAGGCCCGACCTTGAAGCGCAGGCTGGAGATGGTCTGGTCGAACAGCCGGTTGAAGGCGGAATAGCCGGTCTGCGCCTTCTCCAGGAAAAGCTGCTCGAGCTTGTCGTCGAGCTGATAGGGCTTCTCCTTGCGCAGATCCTCGATCCAGGGGCGGTAATACGCCAGCTCCGGCGCCTGCATCGCGCGGGTCAACAAATCGTCATCGACACGGTTGAGCTCGAGCGCGAAGAACAGAAGATGGGTGGACGCCGCCGTCAGCCGCTCGGAGACATCGCCGTAAAACTTTGAAATCTTGGGATCAACGCTGTCGCCGGCATGGACGAGGCCGGCATAGGAGCCGAGACGGCCGGCGAGATCGTCGATCGCCTCATAGCGTCGCACCGCCTCGGCGAGCCATTTTCCGCCATCTTCGTTTGCTGTCCCTGTCGCGAGCTTGCCCTTGTAGTCGGTCGCGAACGCGACGCAATCGGCATCCATCCTTTCGAGATCGCGCGCCACTTCCGGCGCGTCGATCCCGGAATAGAGATCGGCGAGGTTCCATTCAGGAAGCCTGCCGGCCTTGCTCGCAGGCTTGGCGGGTGAAGACTTGGCAAGTGACGACTTGGCGAGTGAAGACTTGGCGAGTGAAGACTTGGCGAGTGAAGATTTGGAGGGCTTTGCCTTGAGGATGGATTTCTTGGCGGCGGATTTCCTGGTGCTCGGCTTGCGGAGAGCGGGTTTGCTGGGAGCGGGCTTCTTCAAGGCAGATTTGGAGCGCGAAGTCATTCTGTGGGAAACCTGTGTTCAACAAGCGCGACGGCGGGCGGGGGCATCAAGGTTTAAGAGTGCGTTAATCGGCTTCGGCCAGAGTGCCCCGATTCGAGACAGATAGTAGTAGCGTGCGGGGAACACCATGGCTGCCAGTATTTTGATCGCCGACGACGACGCTGTAGCCCGCCGGCTGATCGAGAACATGGTGCAGAAATGCGGCTATGAGACGGTCGTCGTGGACTCCGGCGACGCCGCGATCGCCGCCCTCACCGCCCCCGATGCACCTGCTATCGACGGCGTCATCCTCGATCTCGTGATGCCCGGCCTCGACGGCATGGGCGTGCTGGCGAAGATCCGCGAAGCCGGCCTCAGCGTGCCCGTCATCGTGCAGACCGCCCATGGCGGCATCGACAACGTGATCTCGGCGATGCGTGCAGGTGCTGCCGATTTCGTGGTCAAGCCGGTCGGCATGGAGCGGCTCCAGGTCTCGCTTCGCAACGCGCTCAACGCCTCCGCGCTCAAGGGCGAATTGCAGCGCATCCGTCACAGCCGCGAGGGCCGGCTGACCTTCTCCGACATCATCACCCGCGCGGAAGCAATGGCGGGCGTCATGCGCACCGCGCAGAAGGCGGCGAACTCCTCGATCCCCGTGCTGATCGAGGGCGAGTCCGGCGTCGGCAAGGAGATGTTCGCACGCGCCATCCATGGCAGCGGCGAGCGCAAGGCCAAGCCGTTCGTCGCGGTCAATTGCGGCGCGATCCCCGACAACCTCGTCGAGTCCATCCTGTTCGGCCATGAGAAGGGCGCCTTCACCGGCGCCACCGAACGCCACACCGGCAAGTTCGTCGAGGCCCATGGCGGCACCCTGTTTCTGGACGAGGTCAGCGAGCTGCCGCTGGCTGCACAGGTCAAGCTGCTCCGCGCGCTGCAGGAGGGCGCGGTCGAGGCCGTCGGCGGCCGCAAGCCCGTGAAGGTCGACGTCCGCATCATCTCGGCAACCAACCGCAGGCTGCTGGAACGGGTGAAGCAGGGCCATTTCCGCGAAGACCTGTTCTATCGCCTGCACGTGCTGCCGCTGACGATCCCCTCGCTGCGGACCCGGCGCGAGGACATCCCGCATCTGCTCCGGCATTTCCTGGCGCGCTTTGCCGCCGAGGAGAACCGCCACATCACCGGCATCAGCGGCGAGGCCGTGGCGCACCTCGCCCAGCTCGACTGGCCCGGCAACATCCGCCAGCTCGAAAACGCGGTCTACCGCGCGGTGGTGATGAGCGAGGGCGACCGGCTTGACCTTGCCGACTTCCCCCTGCTCACCTCGCAGCCGCATCCCGCGACCGACATTCCGACCGCGCCGCTGATGCTCGAGCCGATCGCGGCGCCTTCGGTCGTGTCGTCGGGTAGCGAAATACCGATTGCACCGCTTCCCTCGGTGGGAACTCTTCCCATGCTCACCGCGACCGGCGACGTCCGCCCGCTGGAGGACATGGAGAACGAGATCATCCGCTTCGCGATCTCGCATTATCGCGGGCAGATGTCCGAGGTCGCCCGCCGCCTCAAAATCGGTCGGTCCACGCTCTACCGAAAACTCGACGAGGCCGGGGTTCCCGGACATGGCGGGAAAAGCGGTGAGGAGACGCACTGAGCCTGATGCGAACGGAGGTTCGCGCGACGGCACGGTGACGCTGTAAGCCGTTCGCATGACGACAGAATTCGACTGCGATTTGAACCGTGACCTGGAAGTGACAGACAGAGGGAAAAGCGTGTGGCCAAGGCCCACAATCCGTTGCCAAGAGGCTCCCTTGAAGTCAGTTTGTCGTGAGTTGTCCCGGGTAGCGCTGGCTGCAAAACCGGGGCCTGTATATCGTCTGCGTATGAATCGTCGCGTGCAGGCGTGCAACTTTCGAGAGGCCGGCGCGGTTTAGCCGAAGCTCAATTAGGCGATAACAAAGCTGTTCCACGAGGGACAGTTCACCCGAGGGGTGCGACACAATGCGTGACTGTTTGAACCACCGTGCAGGCTTCGACCGTGTCTTGATGACGGTCGCGGCAACCTTCCTCACGGTGTCGGCCAGCTCAGCCCTGGCGCAGGATCAGGTGCGCAGCAGCGCCGCCGAGCTGGCGATCGAAGCCGCGATCCCGCGTCCCGAGCCCGCCAACGTCCCGCCCCCGACCGCGTCCGACATCAAGCTCGACACCACCGCCACGGTCCAGGATTCCGCGAAGGAGCCGGCCAAGGAAGCTGCGAAGGCCGAAGCCGCACCTGCGCCCGATAAGGTCGGGACCAAGCCTGCCGACGTCGCCACCACGCCCGCCAGCGAGGCGCCGAAGAGCGAGACGGCCAAGACCGAGCCGGCCAAGGCCGATACTGCGACGGCCCCCGCCGCCGCAGCGACTCCGGCCGAGCCGCCAAAGGACGTCGCAAAGGAGCAGCCGGCCTCCGAGCCCGTGAAGGCCGCGAGCGCCGTTCCCGCCGCCGACCAGCCGGTCGCGGACAAGCTCAAGGACATCATCGGCGCCAAGACCTCGCGCCATTTCGACCGGAAGAACGAGCGCGCCGCCATCGAGAAGTTCTACGGTGCGCGCGACTTCGCCCCGGTCTGGACCCAGGGCGGCAGCCTGACCGCCGCGGCCAAGGGCGTGATCGCGCGGCTGAAGGATGCGGCCTCCGACGGCCTCAATCCGGCCGACTATCCGGTGCCGGATTTCGCCGCCGCCACGAACCCCGATGCGCTCGCCGACGCCGAGCTCAAGCTCACCGCCAGCATGTTCGACTATGCGCGCCAGGCGCAGAGCGGCCGCATGCACTGGTCGCAGGTCAGCGCCGACATCCTCTATCCCGAGCACCCGGTCGACCCGAGCGAGGTGCTCACCAAGGTCACGACCGCGGCTGACGCCTCCGCGGCGCTCGACAGCTACAACCCGCCGCAGAAGCTCTACAAGGAACTGAAGGCCAAGCTCGCGGAGCTCCGCGGCCAGGGCAACGGCCCGGTGATCGAGGTCGCCGACGGTCCGGCGCTGAAATATACCCCCGCCGGCAAGAAGCAGGCTGAGGTCGTCGTTGAGGATCCGCGCGTGCCGCAGCTCCGCGCCAAGCTCGGCATCACCGAGAATGCCAGCGACACCCGCTATGACGCCACGGTCGCCGAAGCCGTGCGAAAATTCCAGAACAGCGCCGAGCTCAAGGCGACCGGCGTCCTCGACGACAAGACGGTCAAGGCGATCAACACGCCGAAGCGTGACAGGCAGATCGACACGGTATTGGTGAACATGGAGCGCTGGCGCTGGCTGCCGCGCGACCTCGGCGTGCCCTCGCTGGGCGATGCCTATGTCATCCTCAACATTCCCGACTACACGCTGAAGGTGATGCAGCGCGGCCAGCAGGTCTGGACCACCCGCGTCGTCACCGGCAAGCCGGGCCAGCACGCGACGCCCCTGCTCACCGAAACGATGAAGTACATCACGGTCAACCCGACCTGGAACGTGCCGCCGTCGATCGTCTACAACGAATACCTGCCGGCGCTTCAGCAGGACCCGACCGTGCTTCAGCGCATGGGCCTCAAGCTCGAGCAGAACCGCGACGGTTCGGTGCACATCTCGCAGCCGCCCGGTGAAGCCAACGCGCTCGGCCGCATCCGCTTCAACTTCCCGAACAAGTTCCTGGTCTATCAGCACGACACGCCGGACAAGAACCTGTTCGCCCGGGACGAGCGCGCCTTCAGCCACGGCTGCATGCGCGTGCAGAACCCGGATCAGTACGCCTCCGTGCTGCTCAACATCGCCATGCCGAACGAGAAGTACACGCCGGAGCGCGTGCGCAGCATGTACGGCAAGAGCGAGATCGACCTGAAATTCCCGACGCCGATCCCGGTCAACATCACCTACCAGACCGCGTTCGTGGACGATGGCGGCAAGCTGCAATTCCGCAAGGACGTCTATGGCCGCGACGCGACCATGATCAACATCCTGAAGAACGGCCGCGGCAAGGACCTCGAGAACATCGTCGCCCACTCCCAGCCGAGCTATTCGCGCCCGGCGACGACGCTGCCCTCGGGCGTGGCGGTGGCCAACAATGGCGGCGGCTTCGGCTCGTCCGGTCCGAACTTCTTCGAGCGGCTGTTCGGGGCCCCGACCCCGCCGCCGGCTCCGGTCGGCCGCCGGCCGCCGCAGCGGGTGTTCACCCGCTGAGCCTGGTCCGGCCGCTTGTTTCCTAAAATTATGCAATGAAATCAGCGACCCCGTCCCCTGGATGGGGTCGCTTAACGTTAACCACTCCCCCACCTGGCCTCCGGCAGCGGGCGTTTTTTTGCCACACTCAACCGGTTAGGTTTGTATTCTGACTTGGTTTGGGCGCGGGAAGGTCAACCTCGAATTAACCTTCTCGCTTTAAGAAAGCGTTCATCCTCTTTCGCGCGCTAACGGGGTTGGCGGGAGAGTCCATTTGAACGCTCGTCGACTGGGTGGGCTCATACGTGCTGTCTGGACTCGCACGCCAATTCGCTGTGCTGTCGTCGTCCCATGCGGGAGTGAAGGCCGGATCCCGGATCGGCCTCGCTGCCGTGTGGCTGCTTGCTGCCGCGGGTTCGGTCCATAACGCCGCCGCGCTGAACGAGACCAAGACGCTCTCCTTCCACCACACCCATTCCGGCGAAGACCTCACCGTTACCTTCAAGCGCGACGGCCGCTACGACGAGGCGTCGCTGAAGCAGCTCAACCACTTCCTCCGCGACTGGCGCACCCAGGACGAGACGGTCATGGACCGTCACCTGTTCGACATCCTCTGGGAAGTCTATCGCGACGTCGACGGCAAGCAGCCGATCCAGATCATCTCCTCCTACCGCTCCCCCGCCACCAACGCGATGCTCCGCCGCCGCTCCTCCGGCGTGGCGCGCTTCAGCCAGCACATGCTGGGGCATGCGATGGACTTCTACATTCCGGGCGTGCCGCTGGAGCAGATCCGCTTCGCCGGCCTGCGCCTCCAGCGCGGCGGCGTCGGCTTCTACCCGACCTCCGGCTCGCCCTTCGTGCATCTGGATACCGGAAGCATCCGGCACTGGCCGCGCATGACGCATGACCAGCTCGCCCGCGTGTTCCCGGACGGAAAGACGGTACATCTGCCGACCGACGGCACGCCGCTGAGGGGCTATGAGCTCGCCAAGGCCGAGATCGAGCGCCGCGGCAACGGTGACGATTCCGGCAGCAAGCCGAACTTCTTCGCCGCCCTGTTCAAGAGCAAGTCGGCCCCGCCCGCCGCCACCAGCGACGAGGATGACGAGGGCGCACCTGCCCCGGCCGCCAAGCCCGTGGCGCCCACCGTGGTCGCCGCCGCGGCCAAGCCGGCCGATCCGGTGCCGACACCGCGCGCCAAGCCGCAGATCGCCGCTACGCTCCAGCTCGCCTCGGCCGATGCGCAGATCGTTGCGCCACCCAAGCCGAAGCCCGTGGCCGACAAGCCGGCCGCCGGCAAGCCTGAAACCCCGGCTGACATCATCAATGCCCGCGGCTTCTGGGACATCCCGGCTACGCCGCAGCAGGCGACACCGGCGCAGGTCGCCGCGTTGAAGGCCCGCCAGGCGCTTGCGGCCGCGACCGATCCGCAGCCGACCGCGAGCGTCTCCAACGCAGCCTATCAGGCGCTGGCCTATGCGCCGGCCGCCGCCTCCCCGGTCGACCGCGCCAACGTCGTCGCCGCCTCCGCACCGATCCCGCGCTCCGCCCGTCCCGCCGCCGCGTCGCGCAACCTCGCTCAGGCAACCGAGATCAACACGGTGGTCGGCAAGAGCGTCGACGGCATGGTCGCAACCGCGACTCGGCTCTCCGCAGCCAAAGGTGAGAGCATCTGGCTCAAGATCGTCATGCTGTCGCCGAGCGCCAGCCGCGCGATGTCGGTGACGCTGATGGGCGAGCTCGATATGGCCGCGATGCGCGGCTATTTCGTCAAGCCGCAGGCCGTGATCGCGATGGGCTTCACCGACGATCCGATGCAGGGCCTGTCCTGCGACAGCTTCTCGGGCGCCGCAACCGCGAAGCTCGAGACGACCTCCTTCGTCATGCGCACGGCGGCGTTGCGCTGAGGCCGATAACCTCCGTCGCTTCCAGGAATTCAGTCTCGTAGCCCGGATGGAGCGCAGCGCAATCCGGGAACGGTGCCGTGTGGCGAGACATCCCGGATTTCGCTGCGCTGCATCCGGGCTACAGTCACCTCCTGGCTTTCGCCAGGACGACGACGCTATTTCCGACCCCGCCGGTCCAGATGATAGCGCAGCGCCGCGACAGGCAGATCGACAGCGGCTGCTTTGGCAGCGCGCCGGATACGGGCAACAGCAATGCCCTCGTCTGCCGGTATTCGAACTGATCGGGAAAGCGCTCGCGGAACGTGTCGACCAAGGTCGTCTTGCAGTTGAACAGAATGGCCGGCTGCTCGGCGCCCTTCACGCGCCCGAGCCGAATCGTAGAGCCGCTGCCGGTCTCATCGGTCAGGTAAGCGGGCTCGCCCCATTTCAGCGTCTCGGTGAGCCGGCCGACGTCGTCATGCGCCGCAGCGGTCGCGAAGATCAGCGCACGCACCTGAAGCAGCCGCTTGCCGATCGACGCCGGAAGAGCGTCGAAGGCGCAGCTCACCTCACGCGGCAGCGGCGGCGCGGTCACGACGGTCTCCCTCGATGGACCCACAACACCGGTGTCGTCCTGGCAAAAACCAGGACCCATACCGCGGAATCTATCGGTGTCGCGCGCTACCGATCGCGCACGACGATAATGCAACTGCCGGCCTTCGCAACAACCACATCCTGTGGCGATGGGTCCTGGCTTTCGCCAGGACGACAGCACAGGCCTTAGATCATCCCCAGCGCCTGCATGTAGGTCTCGAGAATGGTCTCGGCCTCGGCGCGCTCGTTGGGGTCCTGCTTGCGCAGGCGCACGATGGTACGCAGCGCCTTGACGTCGTAGCCATTGCCCTTGCTCTCGGCATAGACGTCGCGGATGTCGTCGGAGATCGCCTTCTTCTCTTCCTCCAGCCGCTCAATGCGCTCGATGATGGATTTGAGCTGGTCCTTGGCAAATTTCGTCGCGGGCTCGTCGTCGCGGACGGCGGCGGAGGTGGCCATCTTGGTACTCCCAATGGAACTGGCAAAACGAGGTGACGCCGGCATCCCTCACCGCGCGTGCTGGAAGACCCTTAGGGTTGGTGCCCCCCGCGTTCAAGCAAGCATCACGCTCGTCCACAGCGCGCCCACACCTTCGTGCGGCTGCTCGAAGAAAGCTGTTGTGTGGTGCGACTCAGCCGATGCGCGCCGGCGCCGTTCAGTGCCCGTGAGGATGGACCTTCTTCATGGCCTCGAGCTGCTCCGGCGTGGCCCTGCCCTGGTATTTCGATTTCCAGGTCTCATAGGGCATGCCGTAGACAGCCTCCCGGCTCTCGTCCTTGCTCAGGGCGACGCCTTGGGCGTCGGCGGCGTCCTTGAGCCAGTTGGACAGGCAGTTGCGGCAGAAGCCGGCCAGATTCATCAGGTCGATATTCTGGACGTCCGTCCGCGTCTTCAAATGATCGACCAGGCGCCGGAAAGCGGCCGCTTCGAGCTCCGTTCTGGTTTTGTCGTCGATTGCCATAGCTGAATTCCTTACGCTCCGACCCGGCTCTGACCCCGATGGCGGTTACCCTTACGGAATCAGGTGGGGTCCTGTCACAGATTTTGCCACATCGCGGCGCAAACGGGCGCAAGCCCGGCTTTGGGGCAGTTCCCCGCCTCTACGCCAAATCGTCAATGATCTGATATAGCTTCCGCGACAATGATCGCCGAATCTCCCCGCGCTCCCCTTCGCCTGCTCGCCCGGTTGGTCCCGGTGCTGGCGATTGCCGTGCTGTGTCTCTGGACCAGCCCGGCCTCCGCCGATTTCCGCCTGTGCAACAACACCTCGAGCCGGGTCGGCATTGCGCTCGGCTACAAGGACGCCGAGGGCTGGACCACCGAGGGCTGGTGGAACATCTCCTCCCGCTCCTGCGAGACCCTGCTGCGCGGAACGCTGGTCGCCCGCTACTATTACATCTACGCGATCGACTACGACCGCGGCGGCGAATGGTCGGGCCAGGCCTTCATGTGCTCGCGCGACAAGGAATTCACGATCCGCGGCACCGAGGATTGCCTCGCGCGCGGCTACGACCGGACCGGCTATTTCGAGGTCGACACCGGCGAGCAGCGCGCCTGGACGGTTCAGCTCACCGACGCCAACGAGCAGCCGTCACAGCAGCAGCGCGTACCCGGCCTGCCGGGCCCTGTCGGCCCGGGTGGTGGCGTTCCGGGTTTGCCCAATAGTCCGCCCGGTGGTACGCCCCCCGCCGCGCCTGGCCTTCCGCCAGCCCCCTCGCCACCGTCTGGAAATAAGCCATGAGGCGTCTTCGCCGTATCAAGATTCTCGCGACCCTGGGACCTGCCTCTTCGGACCTCGCGATGATCCGCCGCCTGTTCGAGGCCGGCGCCGACCTGTTCCGCATCAACATGAGCCACACCCCGCATGACAAGATGCGGGAGCTGGTGGCGACGATCCGCAATGTCGAGAGCAGCTACGGCCGGCCGATCGGCATCCTGGTCGATCTCCAGGGCCCGAAGCTCAGGCTCGGCGCCTTCGCGGAAGGCGCGGTCCAGCTCCAGAACGGCCAGATCTTCACGCTCGATTCCGACAAGACGCCGGGCGATGCCACGCGCGTCAATCTCCCGCATCCGGAGATCCTGGCTGCGCTCAGGCCCGGCCATGCGCTGCTGCTGGATGACGGCAAGGTACGGCTGATCGCCGAGGAGACCTCCAAAGAGCACGCGGTGACGCGCGTCGTGGTCGGCGGCAAGATGTCCGACCGCAAGGGCGTCAGCCTGCCCGACACCGACCTGCCGGTCTCGGCGATGACGCCGAAGGACCGCGCCGACCTCGAGGCGGCGCTGGTCACCGGCGTCGATTGGATCGCGCTGTCCTTCGTGCAGCGCGCCGACGACGTGATCGAGGCCAAGAAGATGATCCGCGGCCGCGCCGCCGTCATGGCCAAGATCGAGAAGCCGCAGGCGATCGACCGCCTCGCCGACATCATCGAGGCCTCCGACGCGCTGATGGTGGCGCGCGGCGACCTCGGCGTCGAGCTGCCGCTGGAGCGCGTGCCGAGCCTCCAGAAGCAGATGACGCGCATGGCGCGCCGCGCCGGCAAGCCAGTGGTGATCGCAACCCAGATGCTGGAATCGATGATCCAGTCGCCGGTGCCGACACGCGCCGAGGTCTCGGACGTCGCCACCGCCGTCTATGAAGGCGCCGACGCCATCATGCTGTCGGCGGAATCGGCGGCCGGCAAATTCCCGGTCGAGGCGGTCTCGACCATGAACCGCATCGGCGAAGAGGTCGAGCGCGACCCGATTTATCGTTCCGTGCTCACCGCGCAGCGCCCCGCGCCGGAATCCACTGCCGGCGACGCCATCGCGGACGCCGCGCGCCAGATCGCCGAGACGCTCGACCTGCCGGCCCTGATCTGCTGGACCAGCTCGGGCTCGACCGCGGTGCGCGTCGCGCGCGAGCGACCGAAGCCGCCGATCGTGGCGATCACGCCCAACATCGCGGCCGGACGCCGGCTGGCGGTAGTCTGGGGCGTGCATTGCGTGGTGGCGGAAGACGCGCGCGACCAGGACGACATGGTGAGCCGCGCCGGCCAGATCGCGTTCCGGGACGGCTTCGTCCGCGCCGGCCAGCGCGTGATCATCGTCGCTGGCGTGCCGCTCGGCATCCCCGGCACCACCAACATGGTGCGCATCGCCTCGGTCGGCCCCGAGGGCGGCGCGGATATCTAGGTCCGCGGGCGTTCGGCAAACAAAAACGTCGAAAACAACCCCATGCACAGTAGCCGGCCGGTCCGGCGAACCTGCTCGGATTGTTCGAAAAGGCGCGTTCGGACAACGGCCTGAGCGCGATCAATCCGCCGCCCCGGCTGCACCCTCGATTTAAGCCCCAACCAGCGCCTTCGTGGTCGGGAGCAGCGTCTGCTGCACCACCAGGCCGCGGGCGCGGGCGTCCATGACGCCGACCGCGCGCAGCGCGAGCAGCGTCACGGTCTGCACCGCATCGCGCATCTTGACGGGATCTTCGAGATTGTCAGGCGCGAGCGGCCCGACCAGCGCCTCATGCAGCGCACCGAGCAGCGCGGTGGCGGCCAGCGCCGTGTCCTGCGCCGGCAGGTGACCGGCGCGCACGGCCGCATCGATCCGGCCTGCGATCTCGCCGGCGATCTCGCGCCGGCTCGCCAGACGCGAGGCGCTGACATCGACATCGACCGGCTCGGCCAGGATGCCCCAGGCCAGCCTGCGCTGCGACAGGGTATGAACCGCCACCGTGGTGACGGCGGCAGCCAGCGCCGAGGACGGCCCCGGCGCGGCATCGGCCGCCCTGCGGATCGCTGCGAGCTCGTCGCGGGAGACCTCGGCGATCAATTCGGAGATCAGCTCGGCCTTGGAGGGAAAGTAGCGGTAGACCGTGCCGGCTGCGACATTGGCCCGGACCGCGACCGGCGCAATCTGCACCGCCGCCATCCCGCCTTCCGCCGCGGCCTCCCGCGCCGCCGCCAATATCGCGCTGCGCCGGGCCGCAAGGCGCTTAACCACTTGATGCGTCCGCCGATAAACCATGGCGCGCTTCCTGTCCCACACGCCTGCCGCACGCCCTGCGGCCGAACGCTTCGTCACTGCAGTAATTGCAAATCGCCCCGCAAGGACTGAACAACTATTCAGGGGGGATGACAAGATGCATTTGCACGAAGCGTCATACCAAAGCGGCGAGACGGATTCGCTCAAATGCACAGAGCCGGTTGGCAAACGGCTAACCACAATTGTTACCGCGATCTTAAAGCAGCCCGGCGACTGTACCGCAGTACTGCGATCCCTCCTCGGTGCAGCATGATCGACCCGGACGCCCGGACCGCCTGGCAACTCTTCAATCTGAATTGGCTTCCTGTCGCGGCCATGGGCGCCCTGCTGGCGCTCGGCCTGCCCCTCACCGGTCTGAGCCTCGAGCCTGTTGCCTACGGCATCACGGTGGCGATCGCGGCCGTCCTGGTTGCCGTCGCCTATGGCTACCGGCTCGCCAAGGGCGAGTTAGCCGATCCGAAACTGGTGTTCTCGCTGGGCACGATCGGACAGGTCATTCTCACCTGCGCCATCGTCGGACCGCTCAGCTATGTCGCGGGCAAGCTGAACTGGCCGCTCCAGGACGACGCACTGCTGGCGATCGACCGGGCGCTCGGCCTCGATCCCGAAGCGATCGCGCGCTACGTCAACGACCATCCCTGGCTCGCCGACTGCCTGGCTCGCGGCTACGGACTGATCAAATGGCCGCTGCTCGGCATCCCCGTCGTGCTGACCCTGACAGCGCGCCACGTGCGGCTGCAGGTGTTCATGCTCGCGATGAGCCTTGCGCTCGCGGTCACCATCGCGATCTCCGCCGTCGTGCCGGCGATCGGCACCTATTACGGGCTGCAACTGCCGGCCGCGCATTTCCCCGAGATCAACACCGCAGTCTATGCCGGGCAGTTGCGCGACATCCTGGCACTGCGCGACGGCAGCCTGCACGAGCTCCGGCTGTTCTTCCTCTCCGGCATCGTCTCGTTTCCGAGCTTTCACGCCGCATCCGCCGTGCTCTACATGTGGGCGCTGTGGCCGGTGCGCGGCATCGGCGGCATCGCGGCCGCGCTCAACCTCCTGATGATAGCGGCGACGCCGGCGATCGGCGCGCATTACCTCATCGACGTCGCCGGCGGCATCGCGGTCGCCGCCGCATCGATCTGGGTGACGACATTCTATGTTCAACGGCTCGGCCGCACGGCGCCCGTGTCTGCCGCACCTGAGCTATCGCCAGTCTGGCAGACCAGCCTCGCAGAATGACGGCGCGATCGTCGCGGTCAGAAACGAGTTGCCCTAGGGCGGGCAAAGGCGCGTAGCGCCGTGCCCACGAGCAATTTTCAATATCCCGAAGTCTCGATGGTGGGCTCCGCCTTCGGTCTTCAAGCCATGACGGAGCTCTGCCCATCTCCGAACTGAAATCGCCGACCAAAAGAAAAGAGCCCCGTCGAGGACGGGGCTCTCAGAATTCTCAGGTCGTCCGGCCTTACTTGAGGCTGGTCGAGATCGAGGTGAACTTGGTGTTCAGCGTGGTGCCGAGGTTGTTGACCACGGTGATGATGGCCAGCGCGATGCCGGCAGCGATCAGGCCGTATTCAATGGCGGTGGCGCCGGATTCATCCTTCACAAAGCGCGCAACGAGGTTCTTCATAGAGTGCTCCAAATGGGTACACGAGGCTACAACTGATCTGGTCTTTTCGGCTTCCCAGCGCCGCCCGACCATGGAACCGAACGTAGTGGCAAAGAATTGCGCCGCAGTTAATTCGACTGCGTAAACACAGAGCGGTTTGCACGTATTCGCCGATGGTAAACCGAAATCCAAAACAATCCGTTAAATTGTCCGGACATGAAACGGCGCCCGCCGCCGGTTTACCCGAAGTTATGACCGCCGTGGTCCAATGCCCGCCGCTCGGCCAACCGACAAGAACAACAGGACGACGAGGCGGAATGTCCCTTTCCTTTGCCAACAGCATCGCGATGCAGAGCCGCGCGCGAGCCCTGGTGCCGCTCTGCGTCGGTGTCGGCGCCTATCTCTTCTTCCTCCATGTCGGCGACACGCTGCTTCAGGACTCCGACTCGTTCTGGCAGATCAAGATCGGGCAATGGATCCTCGATCACGGCACTGTCCCCACCACGGACTTCTATTCGTTCACGCGGACGGGCGCGCCGTGGATTTCGACGTCGTGGCTGTCGCAAGTGCTGTTCGCCTTCTCCCATGCGCAATGGGACTGGGCAGGTCCCGTCATCCTCACCGCGATGGCGGTCGCGCTCACGGCCGCTGTCTTCGTCTATCTGCTCGACGCGCAGATCGAGGCGCCGCGTGCAGTGCTGTTTACGATGCTGGCGCTGCTGCTGTCGCTGCACCACGTCCTGGCGCGTCCGCATATTCTGGCGCTGCCCGTCATGGTGGCGTGGGTCGGCCTGCTGATGTCGGCTGCCGACCGCAGGCGTGCGCCGTCCTGGTATTGGCTGCCGCTGATGGCGCTATGGGCGAACCTGCATGGCGGCTTCGTGCTCGGCCTGGCGCTGATCGGTCCGATCTCGCTCGAAGCCGTCGAGCACGCGGAAAAAGGACGGCGGCTTCAGCTGTTCATGCGCTGGGTGCTGTTCGGCATCGGCGCGCTGATCGCGAGCTGCTGCACGCCCTACGGCTGGAAGACGCTGCTGGGCGCGACCAACATCCTCAGCCTCGGCGAGCTGCTGTCGCTGATCTTCGAATGGATGCCGGCGAACTTCGCCACGTTCAGCTCGTTCGAAGGCGCGCTGCTCGGCCTGATCGCATTCGGTTATTATCGCGGCCTCGTGCTCTCGGCGCCGAGGATCTTCCTGATCCTGTTCCTGACCTGGAGCGCATTGACCCATGTCAGGAGCATCGAGGCATTTGCCTTCCTGGTACCGCTGGTGCTCGCGAAGCCGCTCGGCCAGATGGTTCCGCGCCCGCAGCCGGACGCCACCGGCACCGACCGCTGGCCGGCCCGCTATGTCACCGCGCTTGGCGCATTGATGATCGTGGCCGCGGGCTGGACCTCGACCTCGCTCTACATGGGGCACCACCGCTTCACCTTCACGATGACGCAGACGCCGGTTGCCGCCGTCGACCTGCTCGAGCAACGCAAGGCCCAGCGCATCTTCAACGCCTATCAGTTCGGCGGCTATCTGATCTCGCGCGACATCCCTGTCTACGTCGACGGCCGCGCCGAGCTCTATGGCGAGACATTCGTCATGGACTTCTTCAAGGCGACGGAGGGCAAGAAGCCCGAGCTGCTTCCGCGCCTGCTGGATGAGTACAAGATCGACGCGACGCTCCTGGTCGCCGATGCGCCGGGCCCGCAGATCCTCGATCAGCTCAAGGGCTGGAAGCGGATCTATGCGGACGACATTGCGGTGATCCATGTGCGAACCGCCGACGCACAGGCCGGTGCGGCGCCGCAAGCGGAAACATCGAGGGAAGCTTTCAAGTGAGCGTGTCCGTTCAGCGGCCGATGCCCGGACCATCGCGCAGCTGGAGCGGGATTCCCCTCATGCTCCTGCCGGCGATGGCGATCGCAACGCTGTTCGGCTGGGGTATCCTGATCTCCACCCTCGTCCATCCCGGCTGGATCGGCCTGAACCACATCGGACCCGGCACCGACTGGATGGTGTTCTACGGCGCCGTCAGGTCGATGCTCGCCGGCAATCTTGCGCTGGTCATCGATGGCGACGCGTTCACCGCCTATCTCAACCGGTCGTTCGCGTCATGGCTGACGGTGCCGCTGGAGTTCCGTCCGTGGTTCTATCCGCCCAGCTTTCTGGTTCTGCTGCTGCCCGTCGCGCCGCTTGGTTTTGTCGGTTCCTATGTCGCATTCCAGGCGGCGACCGCAGGCTTCCTGGCCTGGGCGCTTCGCAACCGGGCCGATCAGCCGCAGCTGACGCCCTACATCATCGCGGCGGTTCTGGTCTCGCCAGCCGCAGCCCTCAACCTGGCCGATGGACAATGCGCCTTTCTCGTTGCCGCGCTGCTGGTCGCGGGTGTCAGGCTGCTCGGACCGCGGCCGCTCCTTGGCGGCGCAATCCTCGGGCTCCTGAGCTTCAAGCCGCAATTCTTCCTGCTCGTCCCGCTCGCGCTGTTGGGTTTGCGCCAATATCGCAGCCTGTGCGCTGCTGCATGCTCGGCATTCGCATTGGCGGTTGCGAGTGCCATGATTTTTGGCGTCGAATTGTGGCTGTGGTGGATGCCGCAGGCGCTCAACAATCTGGTCAGCCCCGATGCGAAATGGCTGGGCTATGGCCGCATCTGGGGTCACAGCGTCTGGGCCTGCGCGGTGCTGCTGGGCCTGCCGGAACGGCTGGCCTCGATGCTGCAACTGGCCGCGATCCTCTCGAGCGCGGCGGCGACCTTGGTGGCGTTTCGCTCCTCGCTCAGCACCGACAACAAGCTGATCGTATTGCTTGCGGCAACCGTGCTGGCGGCCCCGCATTCGGGCCCCTATGATGCGACGCTACTGGCGGTCGCCGTCGTGCTGTGGCTTGCCCCGTCGATCGATGCTTCGCGCCTTCGCGACTGGCTGATCGGGCTCGGCATCTGGATGGTGCCATTGCTCAGCCCGGCCGTCTATGTCCCGGCGGGACGGCTATCACCGCTCCTCACCGTCGCTCTCATTGGCCTCGTCTTCGGCGCGCTGCGCAGCCCGGCGAGATCCGGCGGGCCGGCAATTCCCGCGTCGACGCGGGGAGCGTAAGGCTGAGGCGCGTCCCACCCTCGTCCCCGGACGTGCTTCACCGCGTTGGGAAGTGACGCACCCGTCTGCCGTGCGGTAATAGCCGATGGTTGAACAGGAGAGCACGTCATGCTGCTTCGCAGTCTCGTCATTGCGCTTCTCGTCACGGTCTCGCTCAGCGCCGCCGACGCGGCGCCACGATGGCTGAACCTGCCGCCGACACCGACATTGCCCAGGGCAACGCAGAGCGGCTTCGCGCCCGTCAACGGCATCAAGGTCTGGTACGCAATGTTCGGCCGGGGTCAGCCGGTCCTGCTGCTGCATGGCGGCCTCGCCAACGGCAACTATTGGGGCCACCAGGTTCGCGCGCTGCAACGGCGCTATCAGGTCATCGTCATGGAAAGCCGCGGGCACGGGCGCAGCAGCCGCAACCAGGAGCCGTATGGCTACGATCTGATGGCTTCGGACGTGGTCGCGCTGCTCGACCATCTCAAGATCAAGAAGGCGGCGATCGTCGGCTGGAGCGACGGCGCGATCATCGGCCTCGACATCGCCATGAAGCACCCGGAGCGGGTGAGCAGGCTGTTCGCCTTCGCCGCGAACTCGGACCCGTCAGGCGTTGCGGATATCGCGACGAGCGACGTCTTCAACACCTACATCACCAGGGCGGGAGACGAATACAAGCGCCTCTCGCCGACCCCGACCGAGTACAAGAGTTTCGTCGCCGAGATCACCAAGATGTGGGAGAGCCAGCCGAAATGGACGGCGTCGGACCTCGCGACGATCAAGGTCCCGACCTGGATCGTGGATGGCGATCACGACGAGGCGATCAAGCGTGAGAACACCGAGTTCATGGCGGCGAACATTCCGGGCGCCGGCCTGCTGATCCAGCCGGAGGTCAGCCACTTCTCGTTCCTGCAGGATCCGGAGCAGTTCAACGACGATGTGATGCGTTTTCTTGAACGTGGCGGTGAGGGGGCCGCGAAGTGAGAAGATCGTAGGGCGGACAAGGCGCAAGCGTGCCCACCATCGTCAGCACGGGCACGGCGCAACTACAACGTCATTGCGAGCGCAGCGAAGCAATCCAGAGTCTTTCCGCGGAGACATTCTGGATTGCTTCGCTGCGCTCGCAATGACGGAGCTTGCGGCTATAGCGCGCCTCTCTCTCGTAGCCCGGACGCGCCGTAGCAAGGGTGGGCGCGGCGCCGGTGCTATTTCGCCCCCCTGACGCGATCCTTCACGGGGATCACGAGCTTCAGGCCGGACCAGACGTCGTCGACGGCGCAGACCTTGATGTCGACGAGACCGTTTGCGAGCGCGGTCTCGCGCACCAGCGTTTCCGTCACGTCCGTGACGACACCTGAGGCCTTCTTCGGCCATGATGCCCAGATCATCCCGTCGGGTGCGATCGCCTTGCGGTAGCTGCGCAGCTTGACCGCAAAGCCCTTCGCTTCGGTCGCGAAGACATGCACCATGTCGAGCGGCGCCTTGGCGGTCCTTGCGATCTTCACGTCATCAGGCAATTCACCGACGACATCGCGATAGGCCGTCGAAAGGCCGTCCACAAAAATACAAAAGCCCGGCTTGATGCCGAGCTTTTGCACTAACGGTTTGCCGGAATAGCCGGCCACGGCGCGAAAGGCTTTACGCCTGCGGCTGCGGCTCCAGGCCCGGATCCGGATCAGGCCGCGGGCGCGACTTGCCGGCCGGGGGCACCGCGGAGGCGCGCGGCGTGGTCGGCTCGAGCACGGACTCGCGGTTCGGCTTCTTGCCCTTGAGCAGATCGACGATCTCGTCGCCGGAGAGCGTCTCGAACTCGAGCAGGCCCTTGGCCAGCGCCTCGAGGTCGGCATGCTTCTCGGTGAGGATGCGGGTCGCTTCCTTGTAACCTTCCTCGACCAGACGCCGGATCTCGGAGTCGATCTTCTGGACGGTCGCTTCAGAGGCGTTCTGCGTGCGCGACACCGACATGCCCAGGAAAACCTCGTCCTGGTTCTCGCCATAGGAGACGGTGCCGAGCTCTTCCGAGAGGCCCCAGCGCGTCACCATCATGCGGGCAAGGCGCGTCGCCTGCTCGATGTCGGAGGCGGCACCCGAGGTCACCTTCTCGCGGCCGAAGATCAGCTCTTCGGCGACACGGCCGCCCATCATGATGGCGAGGCGCGAGGTCATCTGCTCCAGCGACATCGACAGCTTGTCGCGCTCCGGCAGCTGCATGACCATGCCCAGCGCGCGGCCGCGCGGGATGATCGTCGCCTTGTGGATCGGATCGGTCGCGGGCACGTTGAGGCCGACGATGGCGTGGCCGCCCTCGTGATAGGCCGTCAGGAGCTTCTCTTCCTCGGTCATGACGAGCGACTTGCGCTCGGCGCCCATCATCACCTTGTCCTTGGCCTCCTCGAACTCGGCCTGGGTCACCATCCGCTTGTTGCGGCGGGCGGCGGTGAGCGCGGCTTCGTTGACGAGGTTCATCAGGTCGGCGCCGGAGAAGCCCGGGGTGCCGCGCGCGATGGTCTTGAGGTTGATATCGGGGGCCAGCGGCACCTTGCGGACGTGGACCTTGAGGATCTGCTCGCGGCCGACGACGTCAGGATTGGGCACCACGACCTGACGGTCGAAGCGGCCGGGACGCAGCAGCGCGGGATCGAGCACGTCGGGACGGTTGGTGGCGGCGATCAGGATCACGCCCTCGTTCGCCTCGAAGCCGTCCATCTCGACCAGCAGCTGGTTCAGCGTCTGCTCGCGCTCGTCATTGCCGCCGCCGAGACCGGCGCCACGGTGACGGCCGACGGCGTCGATTTCGTCGATGAAGATGATGCAGGGCGCGTTCTTCTTGGCCTGCTCGAACATGTCGCGGACGCGGCTCGCGCCGACGCCGACGAACATCTCGACGAAGTCGGAGCCCGAGATGGTGAAGAACGGCACGTTGGCTTCGCCCGCGACCGCACGCGCGATCAGGGTCTTACCGGTGCCGGGAGGGCCGACCAGCAGCACGCCGCGCGGAATGCGGCCGCCGAGGCGCTGGAATTTGCCGGGGTCGCGCAGGAATTCGACGATCTCCTGCAGGTCCTGCTTGGCTTCGTCGACGCCGGCGACGTCCTCGAAGGTGACGCGGCCATGCGCCTCGGTGAGCATCTTGGCGCGCGACTTGCCGAAGCCCATCGCCTTGCCGGCGCCGCCCTGCATCTGCCGCGACAGGAAGATCCAGACGCCGATCAGCGCGATGAAGGGCAGCCAGGAGACCAGCAGCGAGACGAACCAGGGCACGTTGTCGCCCGGCGGCTTCGCGGTGATCTGGACCTTGCTGTCATAGAGGCGCTTGACCAGCGTCGGGTCGTTCGGCGCATAGGTCTGGAAGCTGGAGCCATTGGTGAAGGTGCCGTGGATGTCCGGCCCCTGGATCACGACGTCGCGCACATTGCCGCGGTCAACCTCGCTCAGCAGCTGGGAGAAGGCGATGTCCTGCGAGGAGGCGCGCTGACCCGGATTCTGGAAGAGCGTGAACAACGCCAACAGCAGCAAGACAATGATGACCCAGAGGGCGAAATTGCGCAGATTGGCGTTCATCGATCTTCCTTCGTGGTCGCGCGGATCGCGGCCTGAATCCTTGGGCAGTACGAGGAAATCCCCAAGGAATCCTCTCGGTTAGACGCATACAATTTAGGTGCCGCCCCGGTCGCTGCCAAGGGAACGAGATGGGACTATTTATCCCATCTTAGGGCGATTCCGCTGAAATAATGGCGACCTACCCGGGGTTTTTCCTGCCTGGTTAAGGTGACCTGACGGCGCTGCCTCGAAACAGCCGGTGTCATGATCCGCCCTCATCTGTCCCTGCGCCGCCGGGCCGGCGCCGGTGCGATCTGGATACGCCCGCCGGCAAGGCTGATCAAGGCTCCCGCAAGGGTCTGCTTCAGGACCGGGCGGCCGTTTGCGGCTGCGCGGGGGCTCGCGGCCATGTCCTGATCAAGGATGGCTTGATCGAGCACGGCCATCAGGGTCTCGACCTTGCCGAGTTCCGCCGGCCCTTCGTGCCCGAGCGCGTTGATGGCCCGCAGCAGGAGCCGCAGCCGGACCTCCTCCGGCAGGGTGGCGAAGGCACCAGCCTCGAAACTTCGCATGCCCGGCCCATGCGGCGCATCGTCGCGATCCCTCAAGCGAAGGAAGCGCTCGGCCCCATCGGTCAGCACCTCCACCGCCGCATTGGCGCGCGCCAGCCTGCCTGCGAGCCGCGCCAGACTGCGGGCGTCGCCGCCCTCGGCCGCAAGCTGCGGCAGCAGCGCACGCAGCCGCGGCCGGGTGAAGGTCGTGTCGCGGTTGGTGGGATCATCGGCAAAGTCGATCTTCGCGCGCTTCAGGGTCGCGATCAGCTGCGCCTTCGGGACGTCGAGCAGCGGGCGCGCCAGCACGATGCCGTCGCGTGGCGTGAGGCGTGCCATCGCCGACAGCCCGGCAAGTCCGCTGCCGCGGACGAGGCGCATCAACAGGGTCTCGGCCTGGTCGTCGCGGGTATGGGCGGTCAGCACATGGCTCGCACCGGCGCTGCGCGCGGCCTGCACGAGCAGGCGGTAGCGGGCCTCGCGCGCGGCCGCGGGCAGTCCCGTCTTCGGCTTGGCGCCGCGCCAGCGCAGGGTCCGGTGCGGCAAGCCGAGCTCGGTGGCGAGCCGCTTCACCTCGCGCGCCTCGCGTGCAGCCTCGGATCGCAGGCCATGATCGACGGTGACGACGGTGAGAAGCGGGCCGCGCGCGAGGCTGCGCCGCCAGCGCGCCGCGAGCCACATCAGCGCGATCGAGTCAGGACCGCCGGACACCGCGAGCACCAGTGCGGGCGCACTTTTCAACTCGGCGAAGAGCTGCTTCGCCTCGCGCACCGAGATCGGAGAATTATCGTCGTCTGACATGGCGCTGCCCAGCAATCACCACCGAATGGCGGGCACGTTTTAGCGCAGCGCCGTCCGCGTTGTCAGCGAGCAACGCCGCGTGGTCAGCACTTCACCCGCTTCTGCTCGCGGTCGACGGCGGCTTTGACGCCGGCGGAGGCGCGCGGATATTTGCGGCCGACCTCGCCGAAGGCGGCGCAGGCGGCCTCCTTCTCCTTCAGCGCCGCCAGCGACTGGCCGAGCCGCAGCAGCGCGTCCGGCGCCTTGGCCGACTTCTCGTATTTGGTGGTGACGGCGAGGAAGGCTTCCGCGGAGTCGCGATATTGCTGGCGCTGGAAGTAGCTCTCGCCGAGCCAGTATTGCGCGTCCCCGAGCAGCGGGTCGCTCGGATATTTCTGCGCAAAGTTCTTCATGGTCTGCTCGGCGAGCGCGTAGTCCTTGCGCTGCATGTAGCCGATGCCGAGATCGAACTCGTCGCGCGGCGTTGCCGAGGGCGGCAGCGTGGTCAGGCCAGCGCCTGCGGCAGGCGCGGGATAACCCTGTTGGGCCGGCGGATAGCCGGGTTGGGCTGCGGGGGGCGCGGCCTGCGGCTGATAGCGCGGGCTGGTATTGGCGAGATCGAGCGGCTCGCCGGCGTTGCGCCCGCCGGGGGCTCCTCCCTGCATCGGCTGCTGGCCGCCGCCGAGGGCGCGCGGCGCGCCGGGCGCGCTCGGATTCTGGCTGGGGTCAAAGGCATCGCCGCGGCGGCGCGAGCCGGGAGCGCCGGGCGCCGGCTGCTCCTGAACGATCGGCGCGGGAGAAGCGATCTGCGGCTGCTCGTAGTTCGGCTGGCCGGGCTGCTGCTGCTGGCGATAGCCCGGCGCGCCTTGAGAGGGCGAAATTTGGGCGGGCGGCACGGCTGCGACATTGGGCTGGACCGGCGCCTGCCCGGGTGCGGCTTGCGCACCGCCTTCGAGCGCCCGCAGGCGCTCCTCGAGCTGGCGGTTGCGGTATTGCAGTTCTTCGTTCTGGCCGGTGAGCTGGCGCAGCTGGTTCTCCAGCCGCTCGATCCGCATCTCGGGATCATCGTCCGTTTGCGCGAAGACGGGCGAGCACAAGGAGAGCAGCGCGGCGGTCGCCACGGTGCCGGTTAATACCTTAAATCTGGATGACATCTTGCCCTGACGACGAAAGCGAAATGGCCTGCGACGGAACATTCGACGCGCCACACATTGAAGGGGAGTACGCCAAAAATGTGACTGCTACAAAGGGGTTTCTGTCACAGATCGCTGAAACGAAACCGGCGCCCGTGAGGGCGCCGGCATGATCGATTCCTGAAGATGAACGGCGCCTGACTGAACGTCAGGAGCTCGCGTTCAGCACGGTCACAGCGCGACGATTCTGCGACCAGCAGGAGATATCGTTACAGACGGCGACCGGGCGCTCCTTGCCGTAGGAGATCGTGCGCATGCGGTTCGGATCGATGCCGCGCGAGGCGAGGAACGAACGCACCGACTGGGCTCTGCGGGCGCCGAGGGCGATGTTGTATTCGCGGGTGCCGCGCTCGTCGGCATGACCTTCGATGGTGAAGCTGTAGCGCGCATAGGTCTGCAGCCACTGCGCCTGCTTCTCCAGCGTCACGATCGCCTGCGGGGTCAGATCGGTCTGGTCGCTTTCGAAGAACACGCGGTCGCCCACGTTGACGACGAAGTCCTGCTGGCTGCCCGGCGTCGCCGCGTTGGCCATCGCATCCGTAGCAGAGTTCTTGTTGGCGCAGGCGCCCATCGACAGCGCGACAGCAAGCACCGCGGCCAGCTTCAATCCCTGGAGGATACGCATAGGATGTTTCATTCCGGAGCCTCCACGCTCACGTTAGTCCACTGCTGTCCGGTCTACAGGGGGTTGGTTAAGCGAACGTTCCGTCAACCTTGATGGGATGTTGCCAGAGCCGGTCAAATGCCCCCCACCGGCCAAAAGCACCCGTCATGGTTAATGGGTTGTAAATGTGGCGCGAGGGTGAAGGCAAGCCGCGTTAACCGGCAAAATGGCTGGACTTGCTTGAATTTTGGCCTGAGTCCGGGAAATCCCGGAGCGCCTTCGATCAGTCGGCCTCGCCGGAATCAGGCGTGAGCGGCATCCGGCACCAGCAGCGGCTGCTGCTGCGGCGGCAGCTGGCGCTGCGCGCTGCGCCCGAACAGCATCCGCCGCTCGAAGGCGGTGGACCGCATGATCGGATAACGCTCGAACACCTTCTTGCGGAAGGTCGGGAAATCCGCCGCCATCAGTCCGAACGGCTTGGTGAGACCGGGAACCAGCCTCGGCTCGGCGATGGTCTCATGCAGAAACACCCGCCGGTAGAAGGCCTGATGCTCGGGACGCACGATCGCGAGGCCGAGATCGGCATTGAAATGCTCGCAGGCCATGTAGGCGAGCCGGGTCGTCAGATAGGGCAATTCCGGAACCCGCTTCACCTGGTCGGGATCGGCGACGAACCGCGTGGGGTCGATCATGACCTCGCCGCGATCGAGTCGCGGCAGCAGGATCTCGGGAAAGACATCGGCCGAGGTCGACTGCCGCCATTCCGACGTCAGCACGCTGATGCGCACGGAGCTGCAAAGCTCGCCGTGGAGATAGACGCCGAAGGTCCACGCGTTCGGCAGTTCGTCATACTGGTCGGTGACGCGCGCGTCCGCAGATTCCTTGACGGCACCTTCGCGCAGATAGGCGCGGTAGCGGAGATTGTAGATCTTCTCCTTCTCGGCCGCCGTGTCGGCGAGATGATAATCGACGTCGGTCAGGAGCTCTGCACCCCGTCCAACAGCCGAAATGATCGCTCTGGCTGAGGACTGCATTCCAACTCCTTACCCATCACCACTCAACGCATGCGCGCGGAACAACCTCCACGCGCGTGATGATTTATTAACAGCTTCTTAACAATGAAGCAAAGCAATCGAAAGGTTAGGGTTAACTCCCCGTAGCACTACGGTGCCGGCAACAGACTGAAATGACGGGAAAATCTTGGAAGCGGCGTTAGGCGAAGGAACGCGAGCCGACGACCTGGAGCACGGGTTCGTCGCGCCGGCCATGCGAGGCGTTGAGGAGCTGGCGCATCCGCACGGCGGGCACCGGACGGCTGAACAGATAGCCCTGCGCCTCGGAGACGGTGCCGTCGGCGCTGATCAGCTCGAGCTGCTCGTTGGTCTCGATCCCCTCGACCACGACCGCCATGCCGAGGTCGGCGGACAGCCGCGCCACGCCGCGCAACAGCGTCAGCGGCCGGTCGGTGTCGATGCCTTCGAGGAAGGAGCGGTCGATCTTCACCTTCTGCATCGGGAAATTATGCAGGTAGCTGAGGCTCGAATAGCCGGTGCCGAAATCGTCGAGCGAGATGCGCACGCCGAGCGCATGCAGCTGCGACAGGATGTCGTGAGTGAGCTGGGTGTTGCGCAGCAGCGAGGATTCGGTGATCTCGATCTCCAGCCGATGCGCCGGCAGGCCCGAGACCTCCAGCGCGTAGCGGATCTCGCTCAGCACGTCGCGCTGGTGGAATTGCTGCGGCGAGAAGTTAACGGCGACGCTGACGCCCTCCGGCCACTTCATGCATTCCATGCAGGCGCGGCGCAGGATCCAGCGGCCGAGATCGACGATCAGGCCCATGTCCTCGGCGACCGGGATGATGTCGACCGGCGACACCGTGCCGCGCACCGGATGATTCCAGCGCAGCAGCGCCTCGCAGGTGGTGATCTTGCCGGACTTGAGATTGACCAGCGGCTGGTAGAACAGCTCGAACTCCTCGTTGGCGAGCGCCTTGCGCAGGTCGAGCTCGAGGATGCGGCGGGCCTCGACGGTCGCCGCCATCTCGTCGCGGAAGAAGCAGAAGGTGCCGCGGCCGTCGGCCTTGGCGCGATACAGCGCCATGTCGGCGTTCTTGAGCAGCGTATCGGCGCTGATGCCCTCCGGCGAGGTCAGCGCGATGCCGACGCTGGCGCCGATCTCGACCAGGTGATTGTCGATGCGGTAGCGCTCGCTCAGCCGCTCGACGATGCGACGGGCAAGGCTCGCGGCATCCTCGGGCGTGCTGATGTCCTGCTGGAACACGACGAACTCGTCGCCGCCGAAGCGGGCGACGAAATCCTCCGGCCGCAGCATCTCGCGCAGGCGGTTGGCGACCGCGCACAGCAGCTGGTCGCCACAGGGATGACCGAGCGTGTCGTTGACCTGCTTGAACTGGTCGAGGTCGATGAACAGCAGCGCGGAGAGCCGTTCGGCATGGTGCGAAATCGCCAGCAGCCGCTCGATCTCGTCGCGGAAGGAGACCCGGTTGGGCAGCGCGGTGAGCTCGTCATAGCGGGCGAGATGGCTGATCCGGGCTTCCGCGTTGGTGCGTTCGGTGATGTCTTCCAGCAGCAGCACGGTGCCGCCGCCGGTCATCGGCTGGAAGGTCCAGGAGAGGGAGCGGCCGCGCGCGGGATTCGGATCGGCGGTGACGATCTCGCGGATCCGCGCGTGCTCGATCTCGGCCAGGATCTGCTTGCCGCTCTCCGCCGAGATGGAGCCGGCGGCGACGCAGGCCGACACGATGTCCGCGGCGGTGGCGCCGCGCTTGACCAGGTCCTCGGGCAAGCTCATCAGTTCGCCGAAACGATGGTTCATCACCGCAAGGCGCCCGTCGGCGCGAAACATGCAAAGGCCGTGCGGCATGTTGTTGAGCGCGGTATCGAACTGGCTCGCCAGCGCGGATTCGCGGAAGCTCGAGGTCAGCGCCTTGACGAAGATCGCATGCAGGCTGAGGTTGATGTTCTTCAGGCCGATGAAGAAGAACACGAGCAGAATGGCAAGACCGATGTGATAGAAGCCGCCGTGCAGGAGCAGCGCGAGCGACATCGGACCGCAGGCGAGCGCGACGTGCCACTGGATCACCCGGGGCTGGCCGTAATTGCGGGCGGCGCCGCCGGCGGTATAGCCGATGCCGATGGCGACACAGAGCATGTCGGCCACCGGATCCTCGTTGTTGTAGATGACGACGAAGGCCCAGATGCCGAGCACCGCCGCATAGCTGAGCGCGCCGATCCAGTAGCGCGGCTCCAGATGCTTGGCTTCTTCGAATGACAATGGGCGCGTACGGTTTTCGTATCCGCGCATCTGGAACGCGCGCGCGGTGCCGATGGCGATCAGCAGAAATGCGAGCGGCCACAGCCAGACATCGCCGGTCTTCAGCGCAGTCATCACCGCGGCCACGGCCGCGGAGGCCGAGCCCAGGAAAATCGCCCAGAAATTCTGCACCATAGAGTTGATGAGAGCGGCGTAGAGAATCGGCTCCAGCTCGTCTCGATCGCTCTGCTTCTGGTCGGCCAGCTGCATCGGCTTGTTACGCGTCCTGTTTAGCGCGTACTTTTACCCAGCCCAGGTGAAGCTTTCCTGAGGGAACATCGTTAAAGGCGGGTTGTTTTTCGGCAATAGCGAACCTGTTTCTGCTGAAATATCAATCAACTAGGCAAGCCTTGCCGGGCGCAAGGTGAAGGAAAGCTTGCCGTCCGCCCAGAAACCGAAAAAATCGGTGTGATTTTTCGAAAAGATCGCGCGTCCGAAGACGCGATCTATTGACCCGCCGTCGAAGACAATAGCGGCGACCATGCCGGGTCGGAGGCGAAGCCCGGCGTCGGCACCTTCAGCTCGTTGCGGCCGGAGATGTCGACGGAGTACAGCGATGGCCCGCCATTGCCGCCGGGATCGCGGAAGAACATCAGCACGCGGCCGTTCGGCGAGAAGGTCGGGCCCTCGTTGTGGAAGCCGGAGGTGAGGAGCCGCTCGCCGGAGCCGTCCGGCTTCATGACGCCGATCGAAAACTGCCCGCCGCCTTGCCTGGTGAAGGCGATGTAATCGCCACGCGGCGACCATACCGGAGTCGAATAGCTGGCGTTGGTGTCGTCCTTGGAGAAGGAGATGCGCTGCGCAGCTCCCCCGCCCGCACCCATCACGTAGATCTGCGACCTGCCGCCGCGATCGGACTCGAAGCAGATGCGGGTGCCGTCCGGTGAGTAAGACGGAGAGGTGTCGATCGCCGGCGTGTCGGTGAGGCGCGTGGTCGAGCGCGAGCGCAGATCCATCACGAACAGGTTGGAATTGCCGCCCTGCTGCAGGCTCATGATGACGCGCTGGCCGTCGGGCGAGAAGCGCGGCGCAAAGGTCATGCCGGGGAAGTTGCCGACGATCTCGCGCTGGCCGGTCTCGATGTTGAAGAGATAGACCTTCGGATCGCCCTGGCCGAACTCCATATAGGTGATCTCTTGCGAGTTCGGCGAGAAGCGCGGCGTCAGCACGAGGTCGGAGCCGCGGGTCAGATAGCGCACATTGGCGCCGTCCTGGTCCATCATCGCGAGCCGCTTGACGCGGCGCTCCTTCGGCCCGGACTCGTCCACGAACACCACGCGGCTGTCGAAATAGCCCTTCTCGCCGGTCAACTTCTCATAGATCTGATCGGAGATGATGTGGGCGATGCGGCGCCAATATTCCGGCGAGGTGAAATATTGCTGGCCGGCGAGCTGCTGGCCGGTGACCACGTCCCACAGGCGGAATTCGGCCTTGAGGCGGCCGTCCGGCTGCCGCGTCATGCGGCCGGTGACGAGCGCCTGCGCATTGAGGGTCTTCCAGTTCTCGAATTGCGGCGCGACGTCGATGTTGCTGATGCGCTCGATGAAGGCGGCCTGGTCGATCGGGGCAAACAGGCCCGAGCGCTTCAGATTGTTGGTGATGACCTGCGTGACGCCGTTGCCGACGTCACCGTCGGCGGGCGAGCCCGGCACAAAATTGCTGATCGCGATCGGGATCGGCCGAAACTCCGTGGGATCGATGCGAAGCCGTCCCTGCGGCTGCTGAGCGAAGGCCTGTCCGCCCCCGAGCATCGCGAGCGTCGATCCTGTCAGGGTCATGAAGCGGCGGCGGTTCATCGAGCAGACGTCATTCATTGCAAAGTTCTTTTGTTCGGATGTCACAACATATCTTTCAGGCCGAAAGTCATCGGAATGAGCTTCCAGCTCTCGTACTGCTGCTTCGGCATGAATGAATAGACCTGGCACTGCACGATGGCGCGCTTGGCGCTCTCGGCCACCGCCTGGGCGATCGAGCGCGACGGCCCCCGCACCGCGACGACGACGGGCTCGGACGCGAGCGAGCCGTCGATCTTCATGGGAATGTCGATGTCGGCTTCGTACTGGTCGGCGTCCTGCCCGTTATAGGTCGGCGTGAAGCAGCGCTTGACCGCGCCCTGGAATGCACCTCGCCAGGTCGCGACGTTGTTGGCGGCCGTCCCGGTCGCCGATCCCAGCGCGGCGGACGCATTCAGCGCCGAGCCGGTGAGCTCGTGCCGGGTCGCAGCGCGCTTGTCGAGATCGCGCTGGATCTGCGCGGGATCGAAGCTGCGCTCCTTGGGCTTCGGCTGCTGCTGCGGCTGCACCGCGGCGACCTTCTGCTCCACGGGCTTGGGCGGCGGCTTCTTGGTGTCCAGCTTCTTCTGGAGCTCGGCGATCGGATCTTCCTTGGCCGGATCAGGCTTCTTTTCCTGCGGCTTCGGCTCTTCCTTCGGTTTCGCCTCGGCCACGGGCTTCGGCGGCTCGGGCTTCTTCTCGACCGGCTTCTCGACGGGTTTGGGCGGCGGCTCGGGCGTCGAGTTGGTCTTGATCAGCTCTTTCTTCTCGGTGACCTTGCCGACGGCGTCTTCCTCGGGCTTGGCTTCCGCGATCTTCTCGACCTTGGGCTTCGGCTCTTCCTTCTTGCCGGTCTTCTGCCCCGCCATCATCTTGGCGAGCTGATCGGAGGAGATGATGTCGACCGGGAGCGACTCTTCCGGCGCGACATAGGCCTTGCTGCTAAAGGTGACGAGGCCCCATCCAAGCACGAGGACGTGGAGGGCAATCGACGCAACGAGTGTCTTGTCGACGTTCACCTTCACCGGTTAGGACCCCTGATCCGCTTCGGTGACGAGCGCCAGCTTCTTGAATCCGGCCCCGGACAACAGGCCCATGACCCTGGCTACCGTGCCGTAATCCGCCTTCTTGTCGGCGCGCAGATAGATGCGCTCCTCGAGCCCGCCGCGCGCATCCGTGATCGCCTTCAGCTTCGGCACCAGCTCATTGATCGCGACCTCGGCGTCGTTGATGAAGACCTTGCCCTTGATGTCGACAGACATCTGAAGCGGCTTCTGGTCGTTGTTTTCGAGGCTCTTGGCCTGGGTCTGCGGCAGGTCGAGCGGCACACCGACCGTCAACATCGGCGCCGAGACCATGAAGATGATGAGCAGCACCAACATCACGTCGACCATCGGCGTGACGTTGATCTCGGCCACGACGGGCTTGCGCCGACCACGGCGCCCGCCGCCTCCGGACGAACTGGCTACGTTCATCGCCATGATCGAATGCCCAAATTGCCCTTCACACTATACATGCCGTCCGTCAGCCCCGCTCGTCGATCTGACGCGACAGTATGGCTGAAAATTCATCGGCGAAGCCTTCGAGCCGCTGGGCCTGCCGGTTCACCTCGGATGTGAACTTATTGTAGAAAATAGTGGCAGGAATGGCGGCGATAAGGCCGACGGCGGTCGCAAACAGCGCCTCGGCGATGCCGGGGGCGACCACCGCCAGGGAGGTATTTTTCGACGCCGCGATCGACTGGAAGCTCGACATGATGCCCCAGACCGTGCCGAACAGGCCGACGAAGGGACCGGCGGATCCGACGGTGGCGAGCACCAGCAGGCGGCGCTCCAGGCGCTCGACCTCGCGGGCGATCGAGACGTTCATCACCTTGTCGATGCGCATCTGAAGGCCCGCGACCGAGCGGGCGTGGCTCTCGAACGAGCGCTTCCACTCGCGCATCGCCGCCACGAAGCAGGCCGCCATGGAATGCGTCGGCTTGGCCGAGAGGGTGCGGTAGAGCTCCTCGATCGACTCGCCGGACCAGAAGGCCTGCTCGAAACGGTCCATCGAGCGGCGGGTGCGGGCAAACAGGAAGATCTTGTCGATGGCGATCGCCCAGACCCAGACAGAGCAGGACAGAAGTCCCAGCATCACCGCTTTCACGATCCAGTGAGCCTGCCAGAACAGCGCAATCAGCGACACGTCCGCGGAAGCGGCAACCGGAAGGGCTGACTGAGCCACGTCGGCCGGGTTCATAAGCAGTATCCTCTCAAGGCGATCGTTACCTGATGCTCCGCGGCAGCAAATGACCGCCGGTTCCCCAACTGCCGCGCTAGAACCGGCGCGGCCGGCAAGCCCGCTCAAAGCCTTGTCTTTCTGGGGTGCAGGGGGCTCGTCCAAAGCCAGCCGCCTGCATTCCCTGCCAAGATGTCAAAACTATGGGCCTCGACGACGGCTATGGGCGCGATTGTCCGTCATTACCAGAGCCCGGCGATAGTTAATGCGGGGTTACCGGAGCTGAATTTGGCTGCGGGAAAGGTAGGCGGTGCAGGCGGTTGGCCGCTTTGGGCGGTGCATGGCGGCCGACGGACCGGAGCCGGACCTCGCTGGCGAGGCCGGTTCCCTCCACCCTTGCGGGCGAAGGCTAGGGGGTGACGAAGAAATCGGACGCGCACGACGGACAAACCATTTCCTGGGCTACCCCTTGCCCTCCCCCGCAAGGGGGGAGGAAGCGCAGTGGGATTCGTGGCGCTACGACACTGCGCAACCGACGCCCCTTCTGGAACCTCCTCCCCCGCCCAGCCCGAAATCGCAGGGAGCGTCGTGTGCGCCACAGCTACACCACGCCCACATGCTCCATCTCGCATCTCACGGCGGGCACGAGCTGATAGCTGAGCTCGCGGACAACAATGTGCCGGCATCACCGGCCAGCCCGAGGAGCATCCCATGTCGAAACCACAAACCAATATGCGGTGGATGGCCGCCGCGATCGTATCGGTCGGCCTCGTCACGTTCGGCGCCGCGCGCGCGGCATCGGTCGCGCCGGTCGCCGCGCAAAACGGCATGGTGGTGTCCGCGCAGCATCTGGCGACCCAGGTCGGTGTCGATGTGCTGAAGCGCGGCGGCAATGCCGTCGATGCCGCTGTGGCCGTCGGTTATGCCTTGGCCGTCGTCTATCCGGCCGCCGGCAATCTCGGTGGCGGCGGCTTCATGACGATCCAGCTCGCCGACGGCCGCAAGACCTTCCTCGATTTCCGCGAGACGGCGCCCAAGGCAGCGACGGCCAACATGTATCTCGACAAGGATGGCAACGTCATCAAGGGCATCTCGACCAAGGGGCATCTCGCTGTCGGCGTGCCAGGCTCCGTCTCGGGGATGGAATATGCGCGCGAAAAATACGGCACCATGAAGCGCGCCGACCTGCTCGCCCCCGCGATCCAGCTCGCCGAACAGGGATTTGTGCTCGACCAGGGCGACATCGACCTGCTGCGCACGGCAACCGACGATTTCAAGGACGATCCGGCATCGAGCGCCATCTTCCTCAACAACGGTCAGCCGTTCCAGGTGGGTGAGAAGCTGGTGCAGTCGGAACTCGCCAAGACACTGCGCGAGATCAGCAGCAAAGGCACCGACGGCTTTTACAAGGGCTGGGTCGGCAGCGCCATCGTGGCATCGAGCCAGGCCGGCAAAGGCCTGATCACGCAGGACGACCTCGACGGCTACAAGACGCGCGAGCTCGCACCCGTCGAATGCGACTATCGTGGCTACCACGTGATCTCCGCGCCGCCACCGAGCTCGGGCGGCGTCATCATCTGCGAGATCCTGAATGTCCTGGAGGGCTATCCGCTGAAGGAGCTGGGCTATCATTCCGCGCAGGCCGTGCACGTGCAGATCGAGGCCATGCGGCACGCTTACGTGGACCGCAACAGCTATCTCGGCGATCCGGATTTCGTGAAGAATCCGCTCGACCGCCTCCTCGACAAGAATTACGCGACCAAGATCCGCGCCGTGATCGATCCGAACAAGGCCGCGATCTCCAAGGACATCAAACCGGGCGTCGCGCCGCACGAGGGCAGCAACACCACGCATTATTCAATCGCGGACAAGGACGGCAACGCGGTATCGGTGACGTACACGCTGAACGATTGGTTCGGCGCCAAGGTGACGGCGGCCAAGACCGGCGTGCTCCTGAACGACGAAATGGATGACTTCACCGCCAAGGTCGGGGTGCCGAACCTGTATGGCCTGGTGCAGGGCGAGGCGAATGCCATCGCTCCGGGCAAGCGGCCGTTGTCCTCGATGAGCCCGACCATCGTCACCAAGGACGGCAAGACCGTCATGGTCGTGGGCACGCCCGGCGGCAGCCGCATCATCACGGCCGTGTTGCAGACCATGATCAACGCGATCGATTACGGCATGAACGCACAGGAGGCCGTCGACATGCCGCGCATCCACCAGCAATGGCTGCCGGACCTCACCAACGTCGAGAACTATGCGCTGTCGCCGGACACGCGGAAGATTCTAGAGGGGATGGGGCACAAATTCGGGCCGCCGCAACCGGCGAACCACCTCGCGGTCATCATCGTCGGCGCGCCGTCGCTGAACGGCGAGCAAGTCGGCAACAATCGCTACTACGGGGCCAATGATCCACGCCGCAACAGTGGACTGGCGGCCGGGTATTGATTCGTAGCCCGCATGAGCGGAGCGACATGCGGGATTTTCGGGCGGTCCCGGATATCGCTTCGCTCATCCGGGCTACGGCGCCCTGCCCTCACCACTTCTCCTTCGAGGTCCGCACATCGAGCTCGAACGACCAGGCTCGTTCGGGCTGGCGGTAGAGGAACGCGAAGCCATCGACGATGCCTTCGATGTCGATCAGGCTGTCTTCGCGGCTCGCCGCATCGGGAAAGCGCGAAATAATCTTGTCGCCGGCGATCGCACCGTCGACCACGACATGGCCGACATGGATGCCGTCGTTCGCATATTCCTTGGCCATGGCCTGCGCCAGCGTGCGCAGGCCGGCCTTTGACGAGTTGAAAGCACCATAGCCGGGGCGTCCGCGCAGCGAGGCGCTGGCGCCGGTGAAGAGCAGCGTGCCGGCCTTCTTCGGCACCATGCGACGCACCGCCTCGCGGCCGAACAGGAAGCCGCCGAAGCACACGACGCGCCAGGCCTTCTCGAAATAGTCGGCTTCCATCTCGATGATCTTGCCGGGCGTATTGTTGCCGGCATTGTAGATGGCGAGATCGAGGTCTTCGCCGGCGGCATCAAACAGAGCGACAATTTCGCTCTCGCTGGTCGCGTCCGCGACGATGGGCACGGCCGCTCCGCCCGCCTTGATGATGTCGTCTGCAACCGCCTGCAACGCGGACAGCGTGCGGCCCGCGACGATCACCTTGAGGCCATCGGCCGCAAAGCGCTTGCAGAGCCGGGCCCCGAGCCCGCGGTCCGGGCCGACACCGATCACGATTGCCGTCTTCATTGGGGTGGCTCCGTACAATGATGGGATCAGGCCGCCGAGGCAGGTTCGGGGCAGTTGGTCAGCCGCGCGGGATTGCCGACGGCCGTGCAGCCAGCGGGCACGTCTGACGTCACGAGCGCGTCGGCGCCGATCTTGGCGAAATCGCCGATGCTGATGTCGCCGAGGATGGTCGCACCGCCGCCGATGTAGACGCCGCGGCCGATCCGCGGCGAGCGCGTCGGCAGTTCACTGCCGCGGCCGATGCTGACGTTCTGGAGGATGGTGACCTCGTCGCCGATCACCACGTTGGCGCCGATCACGATGCCCGTGGCATGGTCGAGATAGACCGACGATCCGATGCTGGCGGCCGGATGGATGCTGACCTGCAAGGCATTCGAGGCCTCGTTCTGGAACAGCAGCGCCGCATCGCGATGATCGTGCTGCCAGAGCCAGTTCGAGACGCGCCAGGCTTGCAGCGCGACATAGCCCTTGAAATGCAGCAGTGGCGGCAACAGGTCGGCGATGGCGGGATCGTGGATCGCGATGGCCTGCAAGTCGCGGCTGGCCAACTCGATCAGATCGGGCGAGCCGCGAAAGGCAGCAAGGGAAAAGGCCGAGACGCGCGCGCGCTCGGCTTCACTGCCGCCGAGCCGACGTCCGATCAGATCGGACAAGGCCGCGGCGAAATCATCATGAGCGAGAATGGTGCCGGCAAGGGCCCTGCCGAAGACGGGATCGGCGTCCGCCACGCGCTGCGCCTTGCCGCGGACCTGCTGCCAGAGCCTGTCGCTCGTCATGATCGCAGCTTCCGCCATTGCAGCCTCCGGCCCATCCGCGTTTGTAGCTGCGAATATAGGCGGTCCGCATCAAGGCGCCAGCCTTCCTGCGGGGACGCGTTTGCTCTCGCCCGCGAACTCAGGCCGGGCCCGCTTGCGCAGGCTGAGGGCGCAAAGCCAGCCACCCGCCGCGACCAGGGCGGGCAGGACATAGAGTGCGAAATCCCGGAGCAGGATCATGGTTCGATACTCCGCTTCGCGAACGAGACCGCACGACTGAGTGCGAACGACGCAAGCCAATAGAAATAGAGGCTGAGAAAGAACCGCCAGGACTCGCCGACCTGCCACTGCGGATAAAGCTGGACCTCCGTCGGCCATCGATTGAGGAACGCGATCGCCATCGGCACAAGGGTTCCGAACCGGTCGAACAGCGCCGAGGCGCGCTCGAGGAGCGCGATACGCTGGCTGATCTCTTTGGGCTCGGCGGCGGTCATGGTCGCACCCGTTGGCGCGCACGGGAGGCGCGCTGTCAGGGCTTGGTCGGGCCTGGCGCGAATCGGGTTCTACCGGTCCTGCACATGTGCGTGATCAACGCCACATAGCGAATGCCGGCCGGGACACAGGCGGAAATGGCAGTCGGGATCGGACGCGCAGCTGCCATAGACGACGCTGATGTAGCCCAGCACCGCGAAGGCGGTCACGCCAAGCAGCAGGCGGGTCCAGAGGTCCATGATGCGCCTCGTCCATGCAAGAGCAGCGCGGCCCGGTGAGACAGCGCGCGCAAGTCTTGGTGTCGCTGAACCGTGCGCCGGTTCTGAATCAAAAGCGCTGGCCTATCTATCCACGCCTTGCCATGCGGTACGAAGAACGTGGATGCCCGGGACAAGCCCGGGCATGACGACCTCTCATCTGCGTGGAACGGAGCTCTCCCCAAAATCAAACCGCCCGCCTGCGGGCTACGCAGGCGGGCGGCTCGGGGCCATCAGGACTTTGGGGGCATGCGCCTGAAGGCTTTGAGAAGTGTCCAGATCAACCCTGCTGCTGGTCGGTCGGCGGCGGGGTCGGACGCGTCTTGTGCTGCGCCATGAACTGGTCGAACTCTTCCTTGTCCTTGGCGTGACGCAGACGGTCGAGGAAGTTCCTGAACTCGACCTGCTCCTCCTCGAGCCGCTGCAGCGTCTCGGTGCGGTATTCGTCAAAGGCGCGGTTGCCGCTGGAGGGCGGGCCGAAGCCGAAGCCGAAACCGCGGCGCTCCATGCGACCGCGCATGCGGTCCATCTTGTACTGCATCCGCTCCATCTTGTTCTGCCAGCGATCCTGGTGGCTCCAGCAACCCATTTTTCTGCTCCCGAGTGTGAAAAAGAGAAGGGCAAGTCCGATCGGCCACCAGATGATGAAGCCGAGGATGGTCACGGCGATCCAGCCGGGATGCCAGGGCGTGTCGAGCATATGGGGGCGCTCATAGTGTTCGTCCGAGGAACCGCGCCATCGATTGACATCAGCGGTGTAGGCCATTTCCATCTCCATCACGGCACCAGCGCCGTTGTGAATGTAAATAACATTTACATAGCTAGCCCATCCCGCGATTTTGTCAAGCCGGCCGCCTGACAGGGTCGCGGAATTATTTGCGCAATTTTATTTCGGCTTGCCCCAGGGGCCACCGGGCGGCACGCCAGAACCGGAGGACGCCTCCGGTGGCACCGGCGGCGGCTCAGCGCTTTTCGCGGGCGGACGGCGATCGGTCGGGAAGCCGAGACCGCGCAGATAGATCAGCACCTCGGCCTCTAACAGTTCGTCCGGCGACATCGGCAGTTTTCGTCGCGCAGCATCGCCACGCGAGAACAGCGAGGCCACGCCATGCGCCATCGACCAGATGTGCAGTGCCATCATCATCGCTGGCGGCCGTGGTGTGCCGGGGGGTGCGAGTGCGGCAAGGCGCTCCGCAGCGGCGCGAATGATGTTGAAGGCACGTTCGCTCGCGGCCTGGAGCGCCGGATTGGCATCGACCGGCAGGCCGGACTCGAACATCGCGTTGTAGAATGCCGGCTCCTCGCGGGCGAAGGCGAGATAGGCCCTGCCGACCCGCTCGAACGCGGTGACCGTATCGGGCCGGCCGTCGTCCCAGGCCGCGGTCAAGCGCGCCTCGAACTGCTCGAAGCCGCGCTGGGCGATCGATGACAACAATTCGTCGCGGTCGCGGAAATGCCGGTAGGGCGCCGCCGCGCTGACGCCGGCCATGCGCGCGGCGTCGGCGAAGGTGAAGCCGGCCGCGCCCTTCTCGGCAATCAACCCGAGGGCAGCCTGCAACAAGGCTTCCTTCAGATTGCCGTGGTGATAGCCGCGCTCGGCGCGGCGCGTCTCCTTGCGCCAGCTCATGTGAACGGCTTTTACATGAGCCGGGCGTGAAGGTCACTAGCGCAAGCTGGATTTGGTGAACCCGTATTTTCACTGTCATTCCGGGGCGGCTCGAAAGAGCCGAACCCGGAATCTCGAGATTCCGGGTTCGCGCTTGCGCGCGCCCCGGAATGACGAAGCTGACTAACCGCCCGGGATCGGCAGCACCGGCATGATCTCGACGCGCTCGCCGGGGAAGATCGCGAAGTGCGGGTGGTTCTCGAACATCTTCGCAGCCGCTTCATGGGACGCGGCGCGGACCACGGTGAAGGCGCCCATCTCGTTGGCGGTGTCGGCAGTACCCTTGTCATCGACCCGCTTGGTCTTGCCGAGCGGACCGCCCATCGCCTGGATCGCGCCTTGATGCTTCTCGACCCAACCCTTCCAGGCCGCGATGCCCTCCAGCTCCTTCGCCTTGCGCTCGGCGTCCGACATCGCGTTCCATGCAGCCCATTTCGGGCTGGTCTTGCTGCCGAGGAAGACGGCGAGATAGGTGTCGGTGCTCATTGGTTCTCTCCTTTGTTGGTGACTTTGTTGATGACGGCCGCGAATTCCAATCGCGACCGCTCTGGCTAGTTCTTCAGACCGTCGAAGCCGGCGGCCGCGGCCTGCACGTCCGGCGGAAGGTCGGCCATCTCCTGCACCTGCCGGATCTCAATGACTTCATTGGCCGAGGCCGGGCACTGCTTCGCCAACGCAATCGCCTCGGCACGCGAATCGACCTCGATCATCCAGTAGCCGCCCAGCACTTCCTTGACTTCAGTGAAGGGGCCGTCGGTCACGACAGGCTCGCCGGTCGCAAACGACACGCGTGCGCCCATCGAGGGCGGATGCAGGCCGTCAAGCGTGATCAGGACGCCGGCATCGTTCAGTGCCTCGTTGTAGCGCATCATCGCGGCGACGCGCTCGGGATCGAGTTGCACGTCCGGCGGTGTGGTCTCGTAGCCGAGCGGGATCATCAGCATCATGAATCGCATGGGCAGTTCCTTGCTTACCTGGTCCGTCAGCTCTGCGGGCTGCCCCGGAAGGACGAGGGAGATGGGCGGGCCGAGCCAGCCCGCTCTCCCCTGTTAGACGAATGCCTTGCTATCGAATCGACACCGTGACGAAAATTATTTCGGAGGTCATGCTTGGGAGGTTCCTGCGTCAGCGCGGCTGCGGCAGGAACCGGCCATCCTGGAACGCAGCGCCGAAATAGACCTCGATCCGGCGAACCTTGCCGCCGGCGAAGGTGAAGAACTCGGTGTTGCGAAAGCTCCTGCCATCGGTCGCAAGGCAGCGATAGGTGACAAAGGCCTCGTCGCCGACGACGAAGATTCGCTCGATATCGTGGCGCGCGATCCAGCCGGTGTCCCGCCAGCAGCGTTCGAAATAGGTCGCCTTGTCGAGGTCGTCGTCGAACGGGCTGGTGAAGCGGAAATCGTCGGCGAGCGCCTCGCTCACCCGTTGCCGGTCGTTGCCGAGATAGGCTGCGAAGAGGTTTCGAATCAGTCGCTCGCGGTCGTCAGACATTGATCGGTCTCCGCAGGGAAAATCCTCTTGAAGACGATGTACGCACGCTTGCGCCGACATTGCTTGCCGAATTTCGCCGAGACGATGCGAAATTGAACAATTCCGGGGAACTTCAAGTGTTCAATTTCAGCAGCAAGGCCAGGATCCAGCACGCGCTCGCGTGACCTCCGACATGTCGTCGAACATGCAGCGCGCATCGGCGGAGCTGGCGTAAGCTCTGGCTTTATCACTATCCCCGTCATCCTTCGAGGGCCGCTGAAGAAGCGGCCACCTCAGGTGACGGCGATAGACAACGACGCCCTTACCCTACTGCTCCCACCGCCGCGTCGCTTCAGTCGCCCCTTCCGGCAGCGCCTCGAAGACCGGCGCGGCCAGCACGGCATGCACGTGCAGCGTCGCCGTGCCCGAATTGCGGAATCCGTGCTTGCGGCCGGCCGGAATCAGCAGCGACTGGCCGGCCCTCACCGTGACGCGCTCGGCCTCGATCCACATCTCGGCCTCGCCGTCACGCACGGTCAGCACCTCCTCGACCGGATGGCTGTGCGTCGGCGCGCCGGCGCCGGGGGCGACCCATTGCTCGAAGATGCAGAGCGCGGTCGCGCCATTGCGCGCGGAGGTCACCATGCGGGTCGTCACACCGGGCCGCCATTCCTCGAGCGGGGTCGCGCCGGGATCGATGGGCATGGCTTCAGGCCCTTTCTTGTGAGGACGAAAGCGAAGTAAAAGGGGCCGGCCCTCGCGTGGGAACAGCCTTTCGAACACAGGACAGATTAGCAAATGCCGCAGGCCCCGCAAAAAGTCGCCCTCGTCACCGGAGCCGCGCGCGGCATCGGGCTTGCGACCGCGAAGAAGTTCCTTGGCGAGGGCTGGCGCGTGGCGCTGCTCGACATCGAGGGGGAGTTGCTCGGCCGCGCGGTCGCCGAGATCGGCCAGGACGAGGCGACGCTCGCGCTGACCTGCGACGTCTCCGACGCGGCCGCGGTCGGCGCCGCGATGACGACGATCGAGCGGCGGTTCGGCCGGCTCGATGCGCTCGTCAACAATGCCGGCATCGCCGTGTTCGCGCCGCTGATGGAGACGTCGGATACCGACTGGCGCCGCGTGCTCGAGGTCAACCTCACCGGCCCGTTCCTCTGCACCAAGGCCGCGGTGCCCTTGATGCGCGACAGCGACGGCGGCGCCATCGTCAACATCACCTCGATCTCGGCGGTGCGCGCCTCGACCTTGCGCGCGGCCTACGGCACCAGCAAAGCGGGGCTCGCGCACCTGACCAAGCAGCTCGCGGTCGAGCTCGCCTCGCTCAACATACGCGTCAACGCGGTTGCGCCGGGGCCGGTCGACACCGCGATGGCGAAGCAGGTGCACACCAAGGAGATCCGCGCCGACTATCACGACGCCATTCCGCTCAACCGCTACGGTCTCGAGGAGGAACTCGCGGAGGCGATCTTCTTTCTGTGCTCGGGAAGCGCGAGCTACATCACCGGCCAAATTTTGGCCGTCGATGGCGGCTTTGATGCAGCCGGCATTGGCCTGCCGACGCTGCGCGGGCAACGGCGCAACGGGTAGGCACGGGATTTGTGGGATGGGCAAGGGCGCGACGCGCCGTGCCCGCCACCTTCTGCGGATTTGTGGTGCCATTGATTTGTGGTGCCAATGGTGGGCACGCGGAGCCTGTCATCGGGCGCGCATTCGCGCGACCCGGTGGCTTTGCCCACCCTACGACGTCGAATGTGCGGAGAGTACGATGCAACGTGCTGCTTTGGTCAAAGCCCTGATGCTCGCGACCGCCCTGCTCGCCTCCACACCCGTTGCCGCCGAAATCCGCATCATCCAGTCACCGGGCGGACAGGTCGGGCCGTTCCTCGACCTGTTCGAGAAGGTGCGCGACAGCGGCGAGCGCGTGGTGATCGACGGCCCCTGCCTGTCCGCCTGCACGCTGGTGCTGAGCATCGTGCCGGGCGAGCGCATCTGTGTCACCAAACGCGCCGTGCTCGGATTCCATGCAGCGCGTTCGGTCGACCGGCGCGGGCGCTTCTATGCCGAGCCGGAAGCCTCCGACGCGGTGCTCCAAGCCTATCCGGGGCCGGTGCGCGACTGGATCGGCCGCCGCGGCGGCCTCACCTCACGGTTGCTGTTGTTGAAGGGGCGCGACCTCGCCGCGATCTATCCGCGCTGCCGGTGAGGATCGGGCGGCCATCGGCCGTGTGAGCAGCTTGAGCCCGTCGCTGTCCGACGATTGAGCAATTTTGCGGAATTTCGCCTCTCCGGACGCTGAATCCGCTCATCCGCTTCGCAATGCCTGCACAATTTACGCGGTTTGCAGCTTTTCCCTGCAGTCTATGATGGTTGCGGCCAGACTGAGGCTGCGGCGGCGTCACAATCTCAGTAATGGTCATAGACGAGAATGGTTCGGCCTTTTCAAGATTACTCATTTTCAAATGGGGCGCTTGCCATGCAGCCCATCGACTTTCGCTACCGCCTGTCGGACCAGGGACGGATCGTCCTCGGCCAACTGAGCTCCGAGGAAACCGTCGAATTCGAACTCCTGTCACGGCGCGACCGCGAGGGCCTGATGGACCTTCCGTCCGAGCTGCGGCTGCTCGAGCTCTACGTGAAGTATGTCGGCTCGGGCGCAGAAGCCGGGCGCGCGCCGACGGAACCCGCCTGGCATCAGATCGCGCCGTCGCGACCGAAGAGACCGCCGCCCTCGCGGACGGCGCGGCCGCGCGGCTACGTCGTTTCGATGATCGTGATCGCAAGCGTCAGCTTCACGCTCATCGCATTGCTTGTGAGCTAAAGGCGCTCGTGAGCTCGCACGCAAGCACGCCAGCGAAATTGCGCCGGTCTCGCGCGCCGTCGGGTTCTAGAAGAACCCCTGGATCATCTGCGCCAATTCCATGCTCGCGCAGATGAGCATACCCCAGAGTGCAAAGTTGATCTGTAGCGCCGCCGCCATCGGTCGCTCCCCTTCCAAGTCACGCCCATCCCAGTTTGTACAATTTATGAAGGAATGATTAGCGATTCTGACGCGCCGTTCACAGCCTATTATTGCGCCAGTTGTTGTGCGATGCGGTCCCGATCATTTCACGAAGCGGCCCCACTGCTCGCGCAAAGTCATGCGAATCGAGACTCCATATTCGGCCGTGCCGGCCACGCCTTTTCCCTTAGGTTCCATTTAACCGACGCGATGCAAAGTCTCTCACGCGGATTTTGCGTGTCGCGTACCGCACTGAGGGTTCGGCATGATGCGACACGGCTTGGTCTTGCTCACTTTTTGCGCAGCGCTCATGGGCTGCGCGGCGGCGCCGGCGCAGGAGCGTCGTCCGATCGCATGGGACGGCCTCGGACAGAACCCGAACCGGCCACCTGTCACAAAGCGGCGCGCAGCGAACCCCGCACCTGCGCAGGAAAATCCCAACCAGGAACGGGAAAGAGTGCTCGGCACCTTGCGCCCCTACTCCGAAGCGTGGTGGGCGGTCCATGACGAAATCGAGGCGGAGAACGACAGGCAGCTCGGCACGAAGCTCGTGATCTGCCCTCGTTGCGTCCAGTCGCCGTCACCCGGCGAGGATGTGACCGGATCGGTCCGTTGAGACAGCGAGTGGCCGATCCGGCGATGGCGTGACCGTCTTGGGCGTGACCGTCTTGGGCGCGCCCCTCACCCGCAACAATCGAGGGAGGGGCGCCACGTATCAGGCGGTCGCGCCTGTCACATGCCTTCCGCCGGGCAGTTCACCATCCAGGGGATGCCGAACTTGTCGACGCACATGCCAAAACCCTTGGCCCAGAACGTCTTGCTGAAGGGCATGGTGACGGTGCCGCCGTCGGCGAGCGCGTTGAACTTGCGCTCGGCGTCCGCGACATCGGCGATCGTCAGCGAGATCGAGAAGCCCTGCGGCTTCTGGACATGCTCGGGCGGCGCGTCGGAGGCCATCAGCACGCTGCCGCCGGGCAGCGACATCCGCGCATGCATGATCGTCTTTTCGCGGCCGGGTGCGGCCGGCATGTCCGGCGGCGCGTCCGAGGCGCGCATCATCGCGTCGATCTTGCCGCCGAGAACCTTGGCGTAGAAGTTGAACGCCGCTTCGCAGGTGTCCTGATAGAACAGATAGGGATTGAGCATCGTTTCTCTCCTTTTCTTTCCTTGGGCAGTGAGGCTCATTTCTTCTCGGTGAGCTTCTTCAGGCTGGCGAGGCCGGCCTCGAAGTCCTTGCCGATCATGTTATCCATGTTGATGAACACCTGCATCACCTTGGACATGAACGGCGCCGGACCATACATCGCCCATGTGACCAGTGTGGCATCGCCTTGCGGCACAAAGGTGAACTCGGCGGTGTTGTGGCCTTCGAAGGGGCGCTCGAAATCGAGCTTGATGCGGAGCTTCGACGGCGAATTCGCCTCGAGGATCTCCATATGCCCGGCGCCGACATTATTGTTGCCGTCCCAGGCATAGGTCGCGCCCTTGCCAGACGCGGTTCTGCCGAAGGTACGCTTCATGGCGGGGTCGCGATCCTCATAGGGCGACCAGGCGGTCCAGCGATGGAAATCGGCGACCAGCGGATAGATCGCATCGGCCGGCGCCTTCAGGGCGAGCGAGCGCTCGACACGGAAGATGTCGGGTTTTGTCAATGCAAAGACGAGGACGCCCGCTAGTCCGACCGCGAGCACGATGGCGATGATGGCAATGGCTTTCAGCATGAACGGCTCCCTGGATATGGGCTAAGGACGAAGGGAGGAGGCTGGGGCCGACAAGACGGGGATTTTTTTTGGTCGTCATTCCGGGATGGTCCGAAGGACCAGACCTCAGGTGCGCAATTGCGCACCGGGGAATCTCGAGATTCCGGGTTCACCCTTCGGGTGCCCCGGAATGACGGGGCGCCCTATTTCACCTTCGCACCCTGCCTGGCGCTCCCGTTGCCGCTCTTCGGCTGGCTGTCCCGGATCAGGCGATCGATGTGCATGCGGATGTGGGCGGCTTCCGCCGAGGTATTGGCGAGCGCGATGGCGCGGTCGAAGGCGATGCGGGCTTCGTCGTTGCGGCCGAGCTGCATCAGGAAGGCGCCGCGCACGCCGTAGAAATGGAAGTAGTTGGCAAGCTTCGGCGCCAGCGGCTCGATCAGGTCGAGCGCGGCTTGCGGCCCGCGCACCTTGGACACCGCGACCGCACGGTTGAGCGTCACCACCGGCGAAGGCTGCACCAGTTCCAGCGCGCCATAGAGCAGGTCGATCTGGGCCCAGTCGGTCTCCTCCGGCGTCGCCGCTCGGGCATGCAGCGCGGCGATCGCGGCCTGGATCTGGTAGGGCCCGCTACGGCGATGGCGCATCGCCTTGTCGATCAGCGCCAACCCTTCCGCGATCATGGTGCCGTTCCACAGGGAGCGATCCTGGTCCTCCAGCAGGATCAGAGAACCGTCGTTCGCAAACCGCGCGGCGCTGCGCGCATGTTGCAACAGCAGCAACGCCGCCAGCCCCATGATCTCCGGCTCGCTCTGGAACAGCCGCAGGAGCAGCCGCGCCAGCCGGATCGCCTCCTCGCAGAGCGGCTTCCTGATCTCGGCGGTGTCGCCGCTCGCCGAATAGCCCTCGTTGAAGATCAGGTAGATCATCGCCGCGACAATGGCGAGCCGCTCGGAACGTTCGACTGCACCGGGCGTTTCGAAAGGCGCCCCGGCTTCCGCGACCTTCGCCTTGGCGCGCGTGATGCGCTGCTCCATGGCCGCATCCGAGACCAGGAAAGCACGGGCGATCTGCTTCACCGTGAGGCCGGAGACGATGCGCAGGGCGAGCGCGATCTGCTGCGTCGCCGGCAATTGCGGATGGCAGCAGATGAACATCAGGCGCAAAATGTCGTCGCGATAATGCGAACCGTCGAGCCGCTCGGCGAGCGCGCCCTCGGCATCGCCGAGATCGGAGATCGCCTGATCGTCCTCGGGCAGCGGCTGCTGCTTGCGGGCGCGCCGCACCTCGTCGATCGCGACATTGCGGCCGACCATGATCAGCCAGGCCGCGGGATCGCGCGGCGGCCCGTTCTGCGGCCAGGTCTTGAGCGCGCGCAGGCAGGCGTTCTGGAACGCTTCCTCGGCGGTGTCGAGATCGCGGAAATAGCGCAGCAGCGCGCCGACCGCCTGGGGTCGCGCCGAAGTCAGCGCGGTCTCGATCCAGGCGGTGTCGGTCTCGCTCACGTCAGGTTTCCTCCCGGCCTGAACACGCCGACGGGGCGCACCTCATAGGCACCGCCGGGATTGGAGGCGCCGAGGTCGCGCGCAACGTCGAGCGCGTCGTCGAGGTTCTTGCAATCGACGATATAGAAGCCGAGCAACTGCTCCTTGGTCTCGGCATAGGGGCCGTCGAGCACCAGCGGCGGGTCCTCCTTACGCAGCGTCGCCGCCGCGGTGGTCGGCAACAGCCGCGCCACCGGACCGAGCCGGCCCTGGCTCGTGAGCTTCTCCTGCACCACGGCGAGCTTCTTCATCACCGCCTCGTCCTGGTCCTTGCTCCAGGAGCCGACGAAGTCCTCGTCATGATAGCAAAGGATCGCATAAAGCATGGGCAGTACCTTCCCTGACCTCTTGTTTGGAAGACGATCCACTATGCCCTGCCCCGACAGGGCTGCGGAAAAAAATTGCAAGAAAAATCCGGCAGATCGTGCCAAGGAGAGCCCTCAAAAGCGGAACCGACGAGGCACTTCGAATGACCAAAGGCACACTGGCCGTCCTGATCAACAGCACGCAGCAGAACTGGCTGCCGGAGCGCTGGAAGGCCCGGTTCGATTCGGTCTGCGGCGGCCGCCGCGTGGTGCTGCTGCCCGATGCCGGGCTCGATTCGGCCGAGGTGCACTATGCCGCGGTGTGGAAACCGGTGCCGGGCGATCTCGGCTCGTTCCCCAATCTGCGCGCGATCTTCAATCTCGGCGCCGGCGTCGATGCGCTGATGGCGGACAAGAGCCTGCCGGACGTGCCGCTGGTTCGCGTCGCCGTGCCCGACCTGACCAATCGCATGACCGAATATGTCGTGCTGCACGTGCTGATGCACCACCGCCAGGAGCTGTACTTGCGGCAGTCGCAGCGCGAGAAGCGCTGGGAGCCGAAATATCAGTGGCCGGCGAGCGCGGTGACTGTCGGCGTGATGGGGCTGGGCACGCTGGGAGCAGATGCGGCCGACGTGCTGCGGCGGCTCGGCTTCCGTGTCGTCGGCTGGAGCCGCAGCCCGCGCACGATCGACGGTGTCGAATGCTTCCATGGCGTCGCCGGAATCGATGCGTTCCTGCGCGCGACCGACATTCTGGTCTCGCTGTTGCCGCTGACCCCGGACACGCACGGCATCCTCAACCGCGACGTCTTCACAAAGCTCAACCGCAAGAGCCCGCTCGGCGCACCCGTGCTGATCAATGCCGGCCGCGGCGGCTTGCAGAACGAGGCCGACATTCTGGCCTGTCTCGACGACGGCACGCTGGGCGCCGCCTCCCTCGACGTCTTCGTGCAGGAGCCACAGCCGGCCGACAGCCGCTTCTGGACCCATCCCAAGGTGCTGCTGACCCCGCACAACGCCGCGGACACCGACGCGGAAGCGATCTCGGCCTATGTCGCCGAGCAGATCGCACGGTTCGAGGCGGGCGGCGCGCTGGAGAACGTGGTGGACCGGGCGCGGGGGTATTAGGGCGGCACGCGGCCGCCTCACCCTCGGCGTCGTCCTGGCGAAAGCCAGGACCCATTACCCCAGGGAGCAGTCGTGGTGCGAAGTGGCAACCACGAGTCTTCGCCAAACTACGTCCGGTGGTTATGGGTCCTGGCTTTCGCCAGGACGACATCGGAGTTCTGGCACGCGCCCACCGTTTCACTCGCACCGCACCCCACAACCACCCCGCTCCGCCGGTATCCCGTTCACCCTCTCTTAGCGAGAAGTTGATAAGCGTTGTTAACCAACGCTCAAAGAACGAGTCGGACATGCGGACGAGTCTCGGCCTCAGGATGCGGATCACGGTTGCGCTGGCGGTGACGGCGGCGGCGACCGCGCTGTTTGCCGTGCTGGGCGCGATGTGGATCATCGCCGGCATCATCGACCGCGCCGACCAGCGCGAGCTGCGCAGCCATTACGACGCCCTGCAATCGCGCATCGCCGAGGAATCGCACCGCGCCGCCGCGATGAGCGCCGTGGTGGCCGCGATGCCGGCGACGCAGGAGGCGATGGCGAAGCAGGACCGCGAGACGCTGGTGCGCCTGTTCGGACCGGTGTTCACGGCCATCAAATCCGACTACGGCGTCGACCAGTTCCAGTTCCACGTGCCGCCGGCGACGTCCTACCTGCGGGTGCACCAGCCGGCCAAATTCGGCGACGACCTCTCCGGCTTCCGCAAGACCGTCGTCGTCGCCAACCAGGACCGCAGGGTCGTGGTCGGGCTCGAGGGCGGCGTGGCCGGGCTCGGCATCCGCGGCGTGGTGCCGATCGCGCAGGACGGCAAGCACCTCGGCACGGTCGAATTCGGCCTGACCTTCGGCCAGCCCTTCCTCGACGATTTCAGGAACAACCGCCATGTCGACGTCGCCTTCCATCTCGCCGACGGTTCGGGATTCAAGCTGTTCGGCGGCACGCTGAAGGGCAAGACCTTCTTCGATGCCGCCGACTACGGCCGCGCCGCCGGGGGCAGCTTCACGGTGCGACGGGCCAAGCTCGACACGACGCCGGTCGCCGCGCTGCTCGGACCGATCAGGGACTTTTCCGGCAAGCCGCTCGGCGCGGTCGAGCTCGTGATGGACAATGCCGATTACGAGGCCTCCGCCGATCGCGCCTGGCTGCTGGCGATCGGGATCGCCGCGCTCGGGCTCGTTCTCGCGGCGATCGTCGGCTATCTCATCGCCCGCAGCATCTCGCGCCCGATCCTGTCGATCACCAACGTGATGCGCGAGCTCGCGGACGGACGTCTCGACGTCGCTGTACCCACCAGCAAGTCGAATGACGAGGTGGGCGCGATGGTGAAGGCGGTCGCGGTGTTCCGCGACAATGCGGTGAATTTCGGCAGGCTCCAGGCCCAGCAGCTCGAGGCCAAGGCGCAGTCCGAGGCGGAGAAGCGGCGCGTCTTCGCCGCGCTTGCCGACAATTTCGAGGCCAGCATCCGCGAGGTCGTCACCACGGTGTCCGCGGCCGCGGTCGAGATGGAGCACACGGCGCGCTCGATGTCCGATATCGTCGAGCAGTCGCGCGAGCAGACCCGCACGGTGTCGTCGGCCTCGGCGCTGGCCTCGGAGAACGTGCAGACGGTCGCGGCCGCAGCGGAAGAACTGTCCTCGTCGATGACCGAGATCAGCCGGCGCCTTGCGCACGCGACCGAGGTGGTCGGCAAGGCCGCGAGCGACGGACGGCAGTCGAATGCGCGGGTACAGAGCCTGGCGGATGCCGCGCAGAAGATCGGCGACGTCGTCGCCTTCATCAATGGCATTGCCGGCCAGACCAATCTGCTGGCGCTCAATGCGACGATCGAAGCGGCGCGCGCGGGCGAAGCCGGTCGCGGCTTTGCCGTGGTCGCCTCCGAAGTGAAGGCGCTGGCGACACAGACCGCGAAGGCGACCGAAGAGATCGGAGCGCAGGTCACGGCGGTGCAGGGCGAGACGACCGGCGCGGTCGACGGCATCCAGTCGATCTGCGCGACGATCCAGCAGGTCGACGAAATCTCGGCCGCGATCGCCGCCGCCGTCGGCCAGCAGGGCACCGCGACGCAGGAGATCGCGCAGAACGTCCAGCAGGCCGCCGCCCGCACTGGCGAGGTCTCGCAGAACATCTCCGGCGTCACCGCCGGCATCGCCGCGACCGGCACGGCAGCCGAGGAAGTGCTGGGCTCCGCGATCGAGCTGTCGAAGCAGTCGCAACGCCTGCGCGACGAGGTCGATCGCTTCCTGGCGCATATCCGGGCGGCGTAGCCGGGCGAAGACTGGCGCCTCAGCGAAAGGTGTCGTCCTGGCGAAAGCCAGGACCCATTACCCCCAGGGAGAGGTTACGGCGCGAAGTCGTAACTCCGAGTCTTCGCCAAACCAAATTCGGTGGCTATTGGTCCTGGCTTTCGCCAGGACGACGTCGGGGAGATAGTTCGCACCGCATACTCCGTGTCGTCCCGGCGAAGGCCGGGACCCATAACCCCAGGGAGAAGTTGCGGCGCGAGACTGATAACTCCGAGCCTTCGCCAAGCCACTCCCTGTGGTTATGGATCCCGGATCGGCGCTCCGCTTCGCTGCGCTTGTCCGGGACGACAGCTAGGGCTTGACTTCCAACATCACATCAATCGCACCCTTCACGATCGCTTCCAGATCTTTCCGTGAGACGCGCGCGCGCGAGCGGATGGCGATCGAGTGCACTGTCGCTGATGCGAGCTGGGCCAGCACGGCCGGGTCCGCGCTCTCCGGCAGTTCGCCCTTCTCCCTGGCGCGGCGGAAGCAACTCGCAAACGCCTTGTCGAGCTCGGCGAGACCGTCGAGCACCATGGCGCGGATGTCGGGATCACCGACAGCTTCGGACGCCGCCGTCACCACCGTGAAGCAGCCGCGCGGGCCCGTCTCGCCGGAGAGATAGATGTTCAGCGCGGAGGCGAAGATGCGCTCCAGGCGCTGGCGCAGCGGCATCTCCTCGCGAAAGATTGCGGCCATGGATGCCCGCGCTTCCTCGCGGTAGCGCTGGTAGCTCTTGATGTAGAGCTCGCGCTTGTCGCCGAAGGCCCCGTAGAGACTCGGCCGGTTCATGCCGGTGGCTTCGCTCAGATCGTCGAGCGAGGTCGCGGCAAAACCCTGTTTGCGGAACAGGTCGAGCGCCTTGCCGAGCGCGACCTCGGGCTCATAGGCGCGCGGCCGGCCACGGCGCTTAGGTTCGCCGCGGCGCTCGGGCTCATTGGCAGCAGTTGGCGGTTTCGATTTTTGTACCATTTCGCAATTTAATCCTTGACCCTCACCATATTATGCAAGATGGTACAAAAATCAATCTGGCCAGGTTGAGCGACACCGAAAGAGGAACTGCCCAAGGAGGCTACAGATGGATCTCTATTTCTCGCCGCTCGCCTGCTCGATGGCGACCCGCGTCGCGCTGTACGAAGCCGGCGCCGACGCGAACTATCTCGAAGTCGATCCGCCGACCAAGAAGGTCCTGAACGACGGCACCGACTTCCGCACCGTGAACCCGATCGGCCTCGTGCCGACGCTGCGCACCGACGAGGGCGTGGTGCTGACCGAGAACGCGGCGATCCTGCAATATGTCGCCGACCGCTTCCCGCAATCCGGCCTCGGCGCCGCAGCGGGCATCGAGCGGACGCGGCTGCACCAATGGCTCTGCTTCATCGGCACCGAGCTGCACAAGGGCCTCTTCATCCCCGTGCTCGACCGCAAGGCGCCGCAGGAGACCAAGGCCTACGCGCTGGAGAAGAACCTGTCGCGGCTCGACTATCTCGACAACTACCTGAAGGGACGCGACTTCCTGCTCGACCATTTCAGCGTGGCGGATGCCTATCTCGTCACGGTCATCAACTGGACCATGGCGACACCGCCGATCGAGCTCGCCAAATGGCCGAACGTGAAGGCCTATTACGAACGCCTGCGCCAGCGGCCGTCGGTGGCAAAGGCGATCGCGGAGGAGTTCGAGCTGTACAAGGCCGAACTCGCCAGGAAGAAGGCTGCGGCTTAAGTCAAGACGGCGACGTCGTCCCGGCTGGGCCGGGACGACGTCGTTCCTTCGTTGCAATTCGACTATCTCGGCGCTTGCAGCGCGATCCCGTAGCGACCGTAGATCCGATCGATCGTGCCGTCGCTGCGCAGCCGCTCCACCGCTCCGTCGATGGCTTCGCGCAACGCATCATCGGGGCGAATCATGCCGACGGCGACATTCCAGTTGAGATCGGCCACGCTCTCGTCGCGATCCAGGATCCGGAGCGCCTTGTCCGGATGCGTCAGATTGAAATAGCTCGCCGCAGTGGGGGTGACCGCTGCGGCATCGATCTCGTGATTCGACACGGCGTCGAGGCTGTCGCTCTCGAAGCCGAAGGTCGATATAGGCACGTGCCGCTGACCAATGATCATGGCCGCGACCGATCCAACCTGCACTCCCACTTTGGTGGCTTCGTTGAGGCTTTTGAACGAGCTGAGCGTGCTGGATGACGGCACCGCGAGCGCGACGCCCGTGCGATAGTACGGCTTCGATATCCTCAGGCGGGTTTCGCCTTGCGCTTCGCGATCGGCGATGACGTCCAGAAGAATGTCGCAGCCGGCACTGCGCATCTGGTACTGCGTGATGATCCAGTCGAGCCGCAGCGAGACGCCGAGCTCGCGTGCCAGCGCCTGACCGAGCTCGACCTGAAAGCCGGGCGGATCGCCCGCCTTGCGCGCAAAGGGAAGCGAGTTGGGATGCGCGCACAGCCCGATCGCGCCGCTTGAGCGGATCGCGTCTAGGGTTCGCGCCTGCGCCGGTCCGGATAGTCCGATGGCGGCAACGGCAATGAGCGGGACAAATGCCTTCATTCGGCGTTCTCATCTGGATGGATCGCGCCGTGCGCTTCAGCCCTCGCGCGGCTTCAAGGCGCGGATGTATCTGACGATCTGGTCGATCTGGGCGTCGGTGAAGGCGCCGTCGAATGCCGGCATCGCCCCTTGCTTGCCGTGCTTGATGCGGTCGCGAATGAAGGCGTCGTCGCGCGGCGAGTTCATCAGTTGCGGCCCCTTGCCGGGCGCCCGGCCACCGTCGGAGTGACAGAAGCCGCAAGTCCCCGCGAACACCGGTTCGACCTCGAACGACCCGTTCTCGGGCGCGGGCGTGGTGGATTGTGCTTGAGCCGTCACAGCGCACAGCAGCGCGGCACCCAGTCCGGCAGGAATCGTTTTCAAATGCAGTCTCAACACGTCCGCTCCATTCCTGAAATCACGCGTCGTCGCTTCGATCGGTCATGGTGCGGGTTTGCGCCCCGCTCCATGACCGAACGTTTGCGGCAGACTATTTCAGGCTGAAGACGATGAGCGCGCCGTCGTCACGCGGCATGCTCTTGTAGGCGCCGCCGAAGTTTGGCGCATACTCATCCGCCAGCATCCCGCCGAAGCCTGCGACCACTGCGATGTATTGCTTGCCCCCGACGGAGTAGCTGACGATGCCGCCTTGATGGCCGGTGCCATTGTTGTGTTTCCACAGCTCAGCGCCGGTTTCGGCATCGTAGGCGTGAAGGACGCCGCGGGAGTCGGGCACGAATACGAGATTGCCCGCGGTCGACAGTACGCTCCCAAGCGGCGGCTCGGGATAGCGGACCTCCCATTTCTTCGCTCCCGTTATCGGATCGCGCGCATCGAGATGTCCGTAGATCTCGCCGCCCGGAGGAGGCGCCATCTTGAAGTCGGCGCCGATGTTGAGCTGGACCTGCGGCGCGGTGACCGGCGTCGTCTTCTGGACTTCCAGCGTCATGCACCATTCCTGGCCGATCTTGTAGTAGAGACCGGTCTTCGGGCTGTATGAGCCGGCATTCCAGCTGACGCCGCCGCCGATGAACGGACACAGCGGTTCAGCGACTTTCCCGGCCGCGAAATCGCGTCGACCGATCAGCGCGCCGGTCTTGGGATCGATATCCTTGACGAAGTTGATGTTCTCAACCAGCCGCCAGACGTTCTTCACACCGAGATTGCGGTCGTAGACGAAGACGAAGCCGCCCTTGTTCGGATGAACCACATATTTCTGGCCGTCGCGTTCGAGCATCACGAACTCGCCGACGGCGCTGTCGAAGTCCCAGGCGTCGTGCGGCAGTTCCTGATGGTAGGATTTCAGCTTTCCGGTATCGATATCGAGAGCGATGACCGAACTCGTATAGAGATTGTCGCCGGGACGCGCACCTTGCGTCTTGTAGTCGGCGCCCGACCAATCGTAGAGCGGCGCCGGGTTCGCGGTGCCCCACAGGATGGTGTTGGTCTCGGAATCGTAGGTCCCCGGCATCCAGCCGCCGCCACCGCCGGTGCGCCAGGAATCGTTGCCCCAGGTTTTCATGGCCTCGTCGGTGCCTGCGACCGTCAGGAACTCCCACTTCTTCTTTCCGGTGGTGGCATCAAGCGCGAAGATCGGGCCGCGGCCCGGCCATTCGCCACCTTGCGAGCCGATGATCACGCTCCCTTTCGCGTAAAGCGGCGCACCGGTGAAACCGACCGTGAGCTTCTGCGAATCGATCAGCCTGGTCTCCCAGAGGACCTTTCCCGTCTTCGAATCCAGCCCGAAGACACGACCGTCCATCGTGCCGACGAAGACCTTGCCTTCACCGAGGGCTACGCCGCGATTGTAGGGCGAGTGGGTCTGCCGGCTGATGAGCGCCTCATCGAGCTCCGGAAAGAACGACCAGATGACCTCGCCCGTCGCGCCGTTCAGCGCAAAGACCCGGCTGTAAGAACCCGAGTAATAGAGCACGCCATCGGCCACGAGCGGCATCGACTGCAGGCCGCGCGTCGATCGTCCGGGAATGTGCATCCAGGCTACGCCCAGATTGCCGATGGTGTTGGCATTGATCTGCGCGAGCGGGCTGTAGTGATGCGACTTGTATGAGCCGTGATAGGTGAGCCAATCGTTCTGACCGGCGGCCTCGATCCGGGCCGTATCCACCGATTGAGCAAACGCCGCCGACGCCGCAAGTGTCGCGCCGACAAGAACAGGTAAACCCGAGCTAAGCCACTGCGTCCTCATATGCACTTCCTCCCGCTTCTGTGTGATTGCGTCTTATGAGCGCCGCCGCGAGGGATGTTTGCAGTTCAGTGCGCGTCGATTGTTTTCCATCGAAGATGAGCTGCCAACAGATGTCCCCCTCTCCCGGCGCATGTCGCCAAAGGAGCTACGTTCACTGGAGTGGTTGCTATTGCACTTCTGCTCGCAGTCACAGAGTACGCCGGATCATGGGCAGTGCAAAGACGGAATGCACCCACGGCGTGAAGTTGACGCACGAGGAAAATTGAAACGGCAGTGGCACTGACCGTTTCGTCCCAATCGACAAATCTTCAAGGCCGGGGCGGCGCGACTCTACCCGTACAGCAGCCGCGGCAGGATCGCGACGATACCCGGCCACAGCGTCAGCAGCAGCACGAAGCCGATCATGATCATCAGATAGGGCAGCGTGACGCGTGCGATGTCCTCGCACGACGCCTAACGCGTCACCGCGTGTACCCATAAACTGCAACCGCGTTGTCCGCAGACACGAGGCCGCTTTCGATGTCGTCATTGACGGCCGAGCGTGCCCGCTCGGTCGGATCGCCGATACCGGCGCCGCCGGGCGTCAGCACCACCAGCCGGTCGTCCGGCGGCACCTGCTGAAAGCCCTTGCCACGCAGCTTCTTGCCGGATTTGAGACCGACATAGCCGGCCTCGCCGTTCCGGCCGCCGTCACGACCGCGCGGCGGATGATCGATGCGGTCGAACGCCGCCAGAATGTCGAACGGCGCATCGACGCCGCTGCCGACCTCGATGATCTGGCCGAGGCCGCCGCGGGTGCGCCCTGCCCCGCCGGAATCCGGGCGCAGCTCCTTGCGCCAGAAGATCAGCGGCGTCTGTGTTTCCGCGATCTCGACCGGCGTGCCGCGCACGCCGCTGGGATAGGCGGTGGCCGACAGGCCGTCCTTGCCGAAGCGCGCACCGGTGCCGCCGTTGCTGGTGACCGCCATCGAGAACCCGTAATTGCCGCCGACGCCACTTCGCGTCTGTCCGCGCACGTTGAGATTCCACAGGCACGAGGTGCCTTCCGCCGGCACGCGCTCGGGAATGATCTGGCGCAGGCAGCCGAACACCACGTCGGGCAGCATTTGGCCGATGATGTGGCGCGAGGCGACCGGCGCGGGCTTCGGCGCATTGAGGATCGCGCCGGCAGGCGCCGACACCGTCAGGGGCGAGAGCGAGCCGGCATTGTTCGGGATCTGCGAGGCGACGACACAGCCGAGGCCGAACACGGTGTAGGCCGTGGTATAGGACAAGGGCACGTTGATGCCGAACTTCGAGGCGGCCGAAGTGCCGTCGAAATCGACGTGAATGCCCGCATCCGAGATCGTCAGCGTCGCGGCCAGCGTCACCGGCGCGTCGTAGCCGTCAACGACCATGGTGTTGCGCCAGCTGCCCTTGGGCAGCTTGGCGATCTCGGCCAGCACGGCCTCGCGCGAGCGTTCGCAGATGTAGTCGCCGAGCTCGTCCAGCGTGTCGATGCCGAACTCGGTCATCATCTCGACCAGGCGCTCGCAGCCGACGTCGTTGCAGCCGGCGAGCGAATAGGTGTCGCCCTCGGTGTCGATCGGCAGCCGCGTGTTGGTGCGGATCATCGCCATCAGCGTCTCGTTGACGACGCCCTGGTCGATCAGCTTCAGCATGGGGATGTAGAGCCCCTCCATGAACACGTCGGTGGCATCAGGCCCGAAGCCGATGCCGCCGATGTCCATGAGATGGCTGGTGCAGGAGAACAGCGCGACCGGCTTGCCGTCCTTGAAGCACGGTGTGGTAACGACGAAGTCGTTGAGGTGGCCGGTGCCCATCCAGGGATCGTTGGTGATGTAGGCGTCGCCCTCCTTCATCGTCTCGATCGGGAAGTGGTCGATGAAGTGCTTGACCGATTCCGCCATCGAGTTGACGTGACCGGGCGTACCCGTCACCGCCTGCGCCAGCATTCGCCCCTTGAGGTCGAACACGCCGGCCGAGAGGTCGCCGCATTCGCGCACGATCGGGCTGAAGGCGGTGCGGAGCAGCACTTGCGCCTGCTCCTCGACCACGGCGATCAGCCGGTGCCACATGATCTGAAGGTCGATCAGGCTCGCGCCATTTGCCTTGCTCATGATCAGGCTGCCTTCCGTTCCATGACGATGCTGCCGGCACCGTCGATATGGGCGTCAAAACTGGTGGAGACGAAGGTCGAGGTCTCATCCTCCGCGATCACGGCGGGGCCGGCAATCGTCGCCCCCGGCGCCATGTCCTCGCGGCGATAGAGCGGAATCTCGATCACCTCGCCGGCCCGGCCGTCGAAGAATTTCCGGCTGCCGGTGGCCTTGCCCGCAGGCATGCGTGCAACGGCCGCGACGACGGACGGATTGCGCGGCTCGGTGGTGGCGAGCACCGACCAGCTCAGGACCTCGATCGCGGCACCCGGGATCGGGCGCTCGAACATCGCCGAATAATCCGCCTCGAACTTCTGGCGCAGGCCGGCGAGATCGGCTGACGTCAGCGGCCGGTTCGGCAGATCGACGCTGATCTCGTGGCCCTGACCGACATAGCGCATGAAGGCCGCGCGGCGTTCGCGCACCGGGGCACCGGCAGCACCGGGCTCGACCAACGCACGCGCCTCGGTCGCCATCTCCTGCAAGAGGTCGGAGACCGCGCCGGTGTCGAAATCGTCAAGCCGGACGTGACGGCTGCGCACCAGCTCATAGGCGATGGGCGCCGCAAGGAATCCGACCGCCGAGCCGACGCCGGCATTCGACGGCACGATCACCCGGGAGACACCGATCTTCTCGGCGACGCGCGCCGCATGCAGCGGCGCGGCACCGCCGAACGCGATCAGCGTATGCTGGCCGACCACGGCGCCACGTTCGACCGCATGCACGCGGGCCGCACTCGCCATGTTCTCGCAGACGACCTCGTGCACGGCATAGGCCGCGGTTTCCGCCGACAGGCCCAGCGGCTCGCCGACGCTGCGCAGCAGCGCCTGCTTCGAGAGTTCGGGGTCGAGCTTGATCGTGCCACCCGCGAAGGCGTCGGGATCGATCATGCCGAGCGCAACGTCCGCATCGGTCACGGCCGGACGCTGGCCGCCGCGGCCATAGCAGGCCGGGCCCGGCTCGGACGACGCGCTCTCGGGGCCGACGGTGACGCGCTTCATGGCGTCGACATGCGCGATCGAGCCGCCGCCGGCGCCGATCTCGACCATCTCGATCACGGGAATGCGCACCGGCAGACCGGAGCCTTTCAGGAAGCGCGCGGCGCGATCGACCTCGAACACGCGCGAGGTCTCGGGCTGGTATTTCTCGATCAGGCAGATTTTTGCGGTGGTGCCGCCCATGTCGAAGGAGAGCACCTTGCTCTCGCCGAGACGCGCCGCGATCTGCGCCGCGAAGATCGCACCGCCGGCAGGACCGGATTCGACAAGCCGCACGGGAAAACGCCGCGCCGTCTCGATCGAGGTGACGCCGCCGCCGGACGTGACGAGATAGATGGCGCCGCGGAACTGCTCGACCTGCAGGGCATCGGCCATGCGGGCGAGATAACCGTCGATCAGCGGTTGCACATAGGCGTTCGCGACCGCGGTGGACGTGCGCTCATATTCGCGGATCTCCGGACACACGGCCGATGACACCGTCACGGAAATTCCGGGCATCTCCTCGCTGAGGATCGCGGCCGCGCGGCGCTCGTGCTCGGGATTGGCGTAGGAGTGCAGGAAAGCGATCGCAACGCTTTCAACCTTCAACTCACGCAATTTTGGCGCGAGTGCACGCACCGAGGCTTCATCGAGCGGGAGACGGACGGCGCCGTGCGCGTCGATGCGCTCGGGCACGGTGAAGCGCAGGCTGCGCGGCGCCAGCGGCGTCGGCTTGTCGATGGCGAGATCGTACTGGTCGTAGCGGCTCTCGGTGCCGATATCGAGCACGTCGCGAAAGCCCTCGGTCGCAATCAGCGCCGTCTTGGCGCCGCGGCGCTCGATGATCGCATTGGTCGCGAGCGTCGTGCCGTGAATGAACACGTCGATGTCGCTCATATGCGCACGCGCGTCAGTAAGAATGAGACGCATGCCATCCAGCACCGCCTCCTCGGGCCGCTGCGGCGTCGTCAGCACCTTGCGCGTCTTGCGGTCCTGCCCCACGTCCAGCACGATGTCGGTGAACGTGCCACCGATATCAACGGCAAGCCGCACCTCGGCTCCCTCAAGCATTCCAAATTCTCCGTGCTGATCGTCAAGATTGGGGACAAAAACGCAGCAATTTCCGTGCCATCAGGCATGCCGGCAACGCCGCGCCCGGCCATTCTGCTTGGCACCCATGCAATAGGCAAGGCGTGTTCGCCTCGCAGGAGATCAGAGCAGGAATGCAAGCGCCGCTTCGCAGCGCTCCTCGACCTTGAGCGTCAGGAGATCGTCGGCGCGGGTGCGCCCGAGATTGACCGCGGCGATCGGGATCTGCCGCTGCGCGGCAGCCTGCACGAAGCGGAAACCGGAATAGACCATCAGCGAGGAGCCCACGATCAGCATCGCGTCAGCCTGCGACAGATGGTCCTGTGCGGTGGCGACGATTTCGCGCGGCACGTTCTCGCCGAAGAACACGACGTCGGGCTTGAGGATGCCGCCGCATGCGTCGCAGGCGGGCACCTTGAACGAGGAAAAATCCGCGTGCTCCAGATCGGCATCGCCGTCGGGCGCATCCGCAGCATCGAGCGCGAGCCACTCTGCATTGGCGCGGCCAAGCCTATCCTGGAATTCGTTGCGCGGCGTCTTCGTCCCGCAGCCCATGCAGCGGACCAGATCGAGCCGGCCATGCAGGTCAATCACCTGCCGGTGGCCGGCGGACTGATGCAACCGGTCGACATTCTGGGTCAGCAGCATCCCGCAGCGCCCGTTCGCCTCGAGCCGGGCCAGCGCATGATGCGCATCGTTCGGCCTCGCCTGGCCGAACCGCCGCCAGCCGATCAGGCTGCGCGCCCAATAGCGCCGGCGCGTGTGCTCCTCCGACATGAAGGCCTGGAAATTGACCGGCTGGGTCCGCTTCCAGTTGCCATGGCTGTCGCGATAGTCGGGAATGCCGGAATTGGTGCTGCAGCCGGCGCCGGTCAGCACGAACAGACGTTCGTGCCGGGCGACGAAATCCTGGAGCGGTCGATTTGCCAGCGGAGCATTTGACATGGCGCAGATGTAGTCCGTGCTGCGACATTTTGCCAGATCACTCCCGGACCGGCGGCTCGAAGCCGGCGATGGGTTGATCCGTGCCGGAGACATGCCGGCGGCGAATGCTCGCGCACCAGCTTGTCCCGCCCGAACACATCACCCGTCAGATCTTGCTGGGATCGGTGTCATGCCGATGCTTGTGAAGAAACCGGGCGATCTGCCCACGGAGTGCCGCCGTGTCCAACAATGTTCCGACCGATCCGGCGGTGTCGAAGATCTCCCGCTGAAGCGTCGTCGGCAGAGAATTCCATTGCATGATGACGGCCGCGCCGAGACATCGCAAAACGCGCTCTTCCTCCGCCGCGAGGGCTGCGCCGCGCAGTCGCTCCGTCTGCCCGGCGTTGACTGCATCCACGTATTGGTCCGCGAGGACCTGCTCGTTGTCCGCGCGCGATGCAAGGCTGTCCTGCAACTTCTCGAATTTGCGGGTGTCATCCTTGCCGGACGAGCTCCTGGCCAGTTCGCCGTATGCGGCCGCTCTTGCACGATACTGCAGAAATTTGAACATGCCGCCTCCTTTCGTTGAAACTCTCCGCGCATTTCGACCCGCCGGCTAGGCCGGCGTCGGGACACTCAGAGAAGCCAATGGAGCCTCGAACGTGTATGCGAAGCCCCTCTCCTCATAAGTCAGTTGCACGTCGCCCTGGAGCTGGCGACCCAGCGTCTCGATCAATCGCGTTCCGAAGCCGCGCTTTGCGGGTGAATGGATCAACGGACCATTCTTCTCGATCCAGGTCAGGCGCACGCGTTGCGTCTGCGGATCGATCGTCCAGTGGAGATCGACGCACCCCTTTGGAGCCGAAAAGGCACCATACTTCGTGGCGTTTGTGCAAAGCTCATTGAGCGTCATCGCGACGGCGATCACGGCACCCGAATTGATCCGGATATCGGGTCCCGAAATCGAGAACTTCGATTCGGCTGGATCGTCGAAAGCTTCGATGGCGCCGCGGACGACCGCCCCGAGGTCGGCATTCGACCAGCTCGCCCGCACAAGGAGATCGTGCGCGCGGCCGAGTGCCAATAGCCGACCCTCGACGGCCTGCTGTGCGTGTTCCACACCTTGCAGGTTGCGCAGGCTCTGGGAGACGATGGCGGCAACGATCGCGAGCGTGTTCTTGATGCGGTGGTGCAGCTCTTCAAGGATCAGATTTTGCAGCTTGTCGGAGGTCTCTCGCTCCCTTGCATCGATGCCCGCCCTGGCGAGCAGACCCCTCGTGTTGATCTCGGCCTGGGCAAGGAGAAGCCGCAGGCTGACATTCTCGGCCGCCAGAGCATCCTCATGCGATTCTCTGTCGCCGGGATGCTGGCCCGTGCGGAGATCGATCTCGAGCGTTGGCGACTGTATCACGAGGGTTGGCTGCCGAACCTGATTTCAGTGGAACGTTTCGTCACGAAGGCGGGATTTCAGCGGCGTCGCGATCTTGCTTCGGCGCCTTCGTTGCTGAGAAATATGCGTGGATTTCGGCGGCATTTCCAAGAATCGCCGCCCTGCGCATTGCCGCCGTGCGCTTATTTCCTGACGGCAATTCGCGAGCGCGACGCAAGGCGTCGATCGCCCTGGAGTTCAGCTCGCAAGCCAACGACGGCTGAATTGAATCCGATGAGGTGCTTGCCTGATCCGACGGCGAAGGCGCGCCGAAACCGACTACCATTGAATCAACATCGAAGCGGCGATCACCAGCACGAAGAAGATGGGCAGCAGGACCGGAGGTACGAGCCACTCGCGAAGGATGAATCCGGGGGAATCCGACATATTGACCGCCTCTTGGTCGCGGCGGGAGCGCAATGCTCTCAGTCACCGATAACGGCCGAGGGGCGAGCGGTGATAACCGGGATATAGTCACCTTTCGCCGAATAGCGAGGCTCGCGAAGAACTATTTGTCGCGATCGGCCCCGAACCGGATTGTAACCCTGTCGTCAAAGCATCATTTGAAAGAGGCGCAACCGGCTCGCTCTTGTCAGGTCTCGACGAAACGTCCATGTTCCTGACGTACGCAAGCCGAGCGTCGGCCACCCAGCGTGCCCCCGGCTCAAACGGCGTGAAGGCGCACGGCACCTGCAACCTGATCGGCCCGAACCATGATTGATTTTCCAAATCACAGTCGCTCATATGACCGGACACGGCATGCCGTGCGGTTCTGGGGATACGACAGCGCCATCGAAGCCTCGTTCTTCATCGATGAAGGCGCGTTGAAGCAGATTCAACCGGGCGCCCATGCCACAGAATCGGGATTCCTGAACGCGTTCGATTGCAATCGCGACTTGATATGTGCCACCGCGGCCAGGAAGTATGTCCGCGGCAGCAGAGGCTCCTACGATCTGCTCGCAGCAGATTTCTGAAGCGCTCGGCACGGGGTGATGAGTCCGTGATTTCGCCCGTGAGCCTACGTTTCTAGCTTGCCCAGTTCTCGCGGAATTCCGGGAACAGCGTCAAGCCACCGCAAGCATAGATCGTCTGCCCGGTGATGTAGCTCGCATCCTCCGAGGCGAGGAAGGCGAACACGGCGGCGATCTCCTCCGGCGTTCCGACGCGCCCGAGCGGAATGTGGCTGGTGACGACGCCGCGCTTTTCCGGATCACCGGTCCAGGCCGCGTTGATCGGCGTGTCGATCGCGCCCGGACCGACCGCATTGACACGAATGCCTTGCCCGGCAAATTCGAGCGCGAGCGTGCGCGTCAGGTTGGCCATGCCGCCCTTGCTGATCGAATAAGCGAGATAGGAGGGCTTCGGAATGATCTGGTGGACGCTGGAGCAATTGATGATGCTGCCGCCTCCGCCGCGCGCGACGAAATGCGCCAACGCCTTCTGCGCGCAGAGCACGGCGCCGTTGAGATTGACGTCGATGATGCGGCGATAGGTTTCCACGTCGAGCGCATCGCTCGGCGATTCCCGCTGGAAGCCGGCATTGTTGACGAGACAGTCGAGGCGCTTCCAGCGCGCCAGGATGGTCTCGAACATCGCGGCGATGTCCTGCTCGTTGCCGACGTCAGCCTTGACGACGACATGATCGAGCCTGCCGTGGCCGCGATCGGCCGATGCCGTCCGCGCCAGCGCGAGCGTCTCTTCGGCCTTCTGAGGGTGATCGAAATAGTTGATGGCGACGGTCGCGCCTTCCTGGGCGAGTCGGATGGCGACGGCACGGCCGATGCCTTGCGAGGCGCCGGTCACCAGCGCGTATTGGCCAACGAGGCGCGAGGGAAACGGGATCGAGCGGTCGGTCTGTGGCATGAGCTTTCTCCGGAGTGCCTCATCATCGACGGAGGCGACGTTTTGTTCCATCCCACCAGCGCAGCCCTGGGATTCATTCCGCGTGTTGCGCAAGGGAAGAGGTGAGGATCTGATAGAGGATGATGGCGCCGAAGGTCGCGGTTCCGATCCCGCCGATCGTGAACGCGCCGAATTTGAGCGTGAGGTCGCCAGCGCCCGCGGTCAGCGCCACGGCCACGGTGATCAAGTTCGCAGGATTGGCGAAGTCGACCTTGTTCTCGACCCAGATCCGCCCTGCCATCGCGGCGATCAACCCGAACAGCACGATCGAGAGACCGCCGATGACGGGCCCCGGGATCGACAGGATGAGCGCGCCGAATTTCGGCGAGAAGCCGAGCAGGATCGACACCAGGGCGGCGACGGCGAACAACAGCGTCGAATAGACCTTCGTCGCCGCCATGACGCCGATATTCTCGGCATAGGTGGTGACGCCGGTGCCTCCGCCGCAGGCTGAAGCGATCGTGGCAAGGCTGTCACCAAGGAAGGCGCGGCCGAGAAAGCCATCGAGGCTCCGCCCCGTCATCGCGCCGATGGCCTTGATGTGTCCGAGATTCTCGGCGACGAGGATGAGCGCGACCGGCGCGATCAGGACGATCGCATCAACCTGGAAAGTCGGCGTGGTGAAACCCGGCAGGCCGATCCACGGCGCGGCCGCGAGCTGGGTGAAGTCGATCGGCTTGCCGAGACCGAAGCCGTTGGCAAGCAGCCAGTACAACAGATATCCGCCGATCGCACCGAGGATGATCGGCAGCCGGCGCCACATCCCCGGCGCCGCAACGCCGATCACACCGATGACGAGGACGGTCACAAGCCCGATCCAGGTGTCGAACGTACCAGCACTCACCGACTTGACGGCGACCGGCGCGAGATTGAGGCCGATGGCCGCGACCACGGCGCCGGTGACGACCGGCGGCATCAGGCGCTCGACCCAGCCGACTCCCGACCACATCACGACCAGCGCGATCACGCCGTAGAGCACGCCGGCCCCGATGATGCCGCCGAGCGCGACCGGAAGATTCGGGTTCGGTCCGTGCCCGGCATAGCCGGTGGCGGCGATGACGACGGCGATGAAGGCGAAGCTCGAGCCGAGATAGCTCGGCACGCGCCCCGCCACGACCGCGAAGAAGATCAGCGTGCCGATGCCGGAGAACAGCAGCGCAACATTGGGATCGAATCCCATCAAGAGCGGCGCGATGATCGTGCCGCCCGACATCGCGACGCCGTGCTGCAGACCCGCGACGATCGTCTGGCCCCAGGGCAACCGCTCCTCGGGCATGATCACGCCGGAGGTCTTCAACGTCCAGCGCGGAAAATAGCCTTGTGAACGGCCCTGCGCCTGCCCGTCGGAGCCTGTTGCAGTCGACATGTTCCCCCCAATTGCGGTGCAGCGATTGATCTTCGTGCGATCCGACAAAAATGTGATTGTTGCTTCTGCGGCGGCCATCACATGATGCAAATCATGCAAGATCAATACGTTCCGGGATCTACATTATGACACAGATCGCGATCCAGCCAGCCATCCGTCGCCGGCACCAGCCCTGGTACAAGATCCTCTACATCCAGGTGCTGATCGCGATCGCGCTCGGGGTACTCATCGGCTATTTCTATCCCGATTTCGGCAAGGAATTGAAGCCGCTCGGCGACGGCTTCATCGCACTGATCAAGATGATGATCGCACCGGTGATCTTCTGCACCGTGGTGCACGGCATCTCCTCGATGGGCGATCTCAAGCGCGTCGGCCGGGTCGGGCTGAAGTCGCTGATCTATTTCGAGACGGTCTCGACCGTCGCGCTCGCGGTCGGCCTCCTGGTCGGCGAGGTGCTCCAGCCCGGACACGGCTTCAACATCGATCCCGCCACGATCGATCCGAAATCGGTCGCGACCTACGTTACCAAGGCCAAGGAGGAAGGCATCGTCGCCCATCTGATGGCGATCATCCCCGACAGCTATGTGGGCGCCATCGCACGCGGCGATTTACTCCAAGTGCTGCTGATCTCGATCCTGTCGGGCTTCGCCATCGCTTTCCTCGGCAAGGCCGGCGAGCCGATCGCGGAGGCGATCGACAAGGCCGCGAAGATGTTCTTCGGCATCATCCGCATCATCGTGCGCGTCGCGCCCATCGGCGCGTTCGGCGCGATGGCCTTCACCGTCGGCGCATATGGCCTCGGCTCGCTGCTCAACCTCGCCGCCCTGATCGGCACGTTCTACCTCACCAGCATCCTGTTCGTGCTGATCGTGCTGGGCGCGATCGCAAGGCTCGCCGGCTTCTCGATCCTGCGTTTCATCGCCTATATCAAGGACGAGCTGCTGATCGTGCTCGGCACGTCGTCGTCGGAGACCGTGCTGCCGCAGATGATCCAGAAGATGGAGCATCTCGGCGCCTCCCGCTCGGTGGTCGGCCTCGTCATCCCGACCGGCTACAGCTTCAACCTCGACGGCACCAACATCTACATGACGCTGGCGACGCTGTTTCTGGCGCAGGCGACCAACACGCATCTGACGATCTGGCAGGAGCTCGGCATCCTCGGCATCGCCATGATCACCTCGAAGGGCGCCTCGGGCGTGACCGGCGCCGGTTTCATCACGCTCGCCGCGACACTCTCGATCGTGCCCGACATCCCGATCCAGTCGATCGCGATCCTGGTCGGCATCGACAAGTTCATGAGCGAGTGCCGCGCGCTGACCAATCTGATCGGCAATGGCGTCGCCTGCGTCGTCATCAGCATCTCCGAAGGCGAGCTCGACCGCGACGCGCTGCACGAGACCATGGCCCATCCGCTGGAGATCGGCGAGGCGCTGGAACCGGGTGGCGGCGGGTAAGCGACACAGATCGACGGCAGGAGCAACCCGATTCCGACGCGGTAGTTTCCCGGAGTGGATAATTGGTGAGATACGCGCCACAACAATGGCGTTGGGATCACCGATTGATAATCAATGTTTCCGCCCGACGCGCTGGGGGCAGGGCGTCGGGCTTTTGATAATCACTGCGAGCGGCGACGCGCCAGGATGGTGCGGCGCCGGTGGCCGGGATCGGCATGATCATTCCGCAGGACCGAACGGTCGGCTTCAGCCCGCAAGGTCGCCGCCAAGATCGAGCCGCCGCGTAATCCCTATCGCCTGCAAGAACGTCTCGTCATGACTGACGACGAGCAACGCACCGTCATAGGCCCGCAAGCCTGCTTCGACGGCTTCGATGGACGCGATGTCCAGATGGTTGGTCGGCTCGTCCAGGATCAGCAGTGAGGGCGGCGTCGTCCCGCCGAACACGCAAGCAAGGCCGGCACGAAGCAGCTGTCCGCCGCTCAGGCTCCCGACGATCTGCAAGGCAGCGTCGGCGCGAAACATGAAGCGCGCGAGAGCGGCATGGCATTCATTCGTGCCCGCGTTTGGATTGCGACGCCTGAAATTGTCCAGGATCGAGATCGCGGGATCGAGCAGGCTGACCTTCTGGTCGAACAGCGCGAAGTCGGGCCTGACCCTCACGGTGCCCACAAGGGGGCACATCTCGCCGGCAATGAGTTTCAGCAGCGTTGTCTTGCCTGAACCATTTGGTCCGACCACCGCAACGCGCTCCGGCCCGACGATCGTGAACGACAGACCCCGCAGGATCGCGCGCTCCGGATGATAGCCGGCGCTGACCCGATCGAGCCCAACCACCTCCCTGCCCGCCGGCAGGTTTGTCGGCGGCAATTTCACGGACAGCGGCTGGAGAATCTCGATGCGCCGGCGCGCCGTGTCGACCGCCTCGAGCGCCTCCGCGCGCCGCCGCTCGGCGACTTGCGCAGTCTTTCCGCCGGTGTCCTCGCTGCGATCCTTGCGTGCGCCGGCCAGGATGCGCGGCATGTCGCCCTTGGCACGCTTCTTCCTGCCGCCGCTATCCTTGCGCGCCTTCCTCTCCACGGCGTCCTGCGCCTTGCCGTCGATCTCGGACAGCTGCTTCTCGGCATGCGCAAGGTCGTGCCGGACGGCAGCGAGCTCGACGGCCTTCTGCTCGCGGTACCGGCTCCAATTGCCGCCGTATCGCGTTGCTCCGAGCGACGTCAACTCCACGATCGCGTCCATCGTTTCGAGCAGGCCCCGGTCGTGGCTGACGATGATCGCGCCGCCGCGCCAGGCGGCGAGGAGATTGATCACGGCCTTGCGTCCGTCCTGGTCGAGATTGTTGGTGGGCTCATCCAGCAGCAGGAAGTCCGGCTCGGCGAACACCAGCGCGGCAAGACGAACCCGCATCGTCTGGCCGCCGGACAGGCAGGACAGCTCCGTATCGGGCGCAAGATCGAACCCGACGCGCGCCAGCGCGGACGCGAGCCGCGCTTCGAGGGTCCAGTCGATCGCGGCGATGTCGTCGGCGGAGGTATCGCCCCGCTCCGCGCGGCCAAGCAGCGCCAGCGCTTCCCGCACACCGAACAGATCGGCCACGGTGGCACCCGCGAGCAGCTGAACGTCCTGGCGCAGCAGGCCGACGGTTCCGTTGGTCAGAATGCGCCCGGACTGGGGAACATGTTCCCGGCAGATCGACGCCAGCAGCGTGGTCTTCCCGACGCCGTTGCGGCCGACGAGACCGGCTCGCTCAGCCGCGAATGTCAGATCGACATTGGAAAAAAGAGAACGGCCGTCAGGCGTAGACAGCGACAGGTTCGACAGGACGATGGAAGCAGGCATGGAATTCCCCGTGAGCAAGGCGGATCGGCATTGCGGTCGGGGTAAAATCCATGGCTGCGAAGTTCCTGATTGAGATGCCTCTAACTAGTCCGGCAGAGGCGCAAGATCAAGCCAAAGGGGACGACAGCGCGTCGCGCGCTGACATCCCCCATCGGCAGATGCCGTCAGCCCTTGAGCGCGGTGACCACGACTTCGATCAGCGCGCTGCCACCGAGATCGGCGACGCCGACGGTGGCGCGGGTCGGCAGGTTGTCGCCGAAGAACTCGGTCCAGGCCGCGTCCATCTCCTTCTTCTTGGAGAGATCGGTGACGAAGATCGAGGCTCTGACGACGCGGCTCTTGTCGGTGCCGGCCTCCTTCAGATAGCCGGCGATCTTGCCGAGGATGTTGCGGGTCTGATCGCCCATGGAGACCGATGTGTCGTCGGCAATGGTGCCGCCGAGGAAGACGAAGCCATTGGCCTCGACGGCGCGGTGCATGATGGGCGTGCGGATGCTGCGGGTGATGCTCATGATGTCCTCTTGTTGCTAGAGCGTGGAAGGATGGAAGCGGTCGATGCCGAGATCGCCGATGCGGGTCTGGGTGCCGCCGTTGACGATCAGCTCCGCCATCACGGCGCCGGCGCCGGGGCCGAGCTGAAAGCCGTGCAGCGAGAAGCCGAACTGGTGGTAGAGGCCCTTGTGCCGCGAACTCGGCCCGAACACGGGGATGTCGTCCTTCATCTTGGCCTCGATGCCGGCCCAGGCACGGACGATCGTCGCGCTACGCATCACCGGAAACAGCTCGAACACGGTGCGCGCGCTGATCGCAAGGCTCTTCCAGTCCAGCACCGTCTCGTTGCGGTCCTGATAGGGCGTTGCCAGATGCCCGCCGCCGATCAGCACGGTGCCGTTCTTGAATTGCTTGAAGGAGAGCTTTCGGCCACGCAGGATCACGACGGGATCGATGAAGTGCGGCACGCGCGAGGTGATCATCAGCATCGGCGCCACGGTTTCGACCGGCACCGGCTCGCCGAGCGCAGCCGCGATTGTCCCGGCCCAGGCGCCGGCAGCGTTGACCAGCACCGGCGCGACATAGGTGTCGGAGCCCACATCGACATACCAGAGGCCGTCGCTGTAGCGGATGTTGCTGGCCGCCACGCCCTCGCGCACGGTCGCGCCGAGCTGTTCGGCCTTGCGCCTGAACGCGGTCGTCGTTTGCGCCGGATTGGCCGCCCCGTCGCGGCGCGACACCACGCCGCCGGGACAGCTGTCGGCCACCGCGGGCACCAGCCGCCGCAGCTCGGTGGCGTCGATCAGCTCTTCATGGGTGAAGCCGAGCGCGTTGAGTTCGGCGACGCGCGCGCGGCAGACCGCAAGCTCGTCCTCGTTTTCCGCGACCAGCACCTGGCCGTGGCTCTCAAAGCTGCAATCGTCGTCGAGGAGGTCGGCGATCTTCTCCCAGATCCCCATCGAACGGATCGAGAGCGGGATTTCGGGGACGTGCCGCGCAAGCTGGCGCACGCCGCCGGCATTGACGCCCGAGGCATGCCGGCCGGCATAGTCCTTCTCGATCAGCACCGGCTTCAGGCCGGCGAGGCACAGATGCAGCGCAGTCGAGCATCCGTGGATGCCGCCGCCGACGACGATCGCATCCACGTTTTCAGTCATCCGCGCACCACCGCCTTGACGTCGTCCTCGGTCTTGGGAACTGCGGCAAGCTCAGCGAGCGTGATCGGCTTCACCGGCGCGCGCAGCCGGTAATAGCCGATCTCCTGCGGGGTCTTTCCGCGCGCCTGCGCCATCAGCTCGGTGACGGTGAGGCCGCAGAGCCGGCCCTGGCACGGGCCCATGCCGGTGCGGCGATAGGCCTTGAGCTGGTTCGGCCCGGTCGCGCCGATCGCGACGGAGTCGAGAACGTCCTTTGCCGTCACCTCTTCGCAGCGACAGACGATGGTGTCGCCTGAGGGAATGCGGAACTGCGGCGCCGGGCGGAACAGCGTGTCGAGGAAGACGCGGCCGCGCTCGGCCTTGGCAAGATCGGCGCGGAGCGTCGCCATTGCCGGGAGCTTCGCAGCAGCCGCGGGCGCCAACGCCTCCACCGCCGCACGCGCCGCAATGCGGCCACGGACCACGGCGGCATTGGCGCCACCGATGCCGGCGCCGTCGCCGGCGATCGCGATGCCCGCGACCGACGATGAACCGTTCGCATCGAGCACCGGCGACCAGCACAATTGCAGCTCGTCCCAGCGATGCTCGACGCCGGCCGCCATCGCCAGATTGACGTTGGGCACGACGCCCTGATGCAGCAGCAGGAGATCGGCGGGAAGCGTCTCGCGCTTGCCGCCGGCGACATAGCTCACATTCGCAAGCTGGCCATCACCCGACGCGGAGAGCTCGGTGACGCCGGAGACGACCTGCACCTTCGCCTTCACCTCACGCATCATCGACAGGCCCTTGGCGAAATAGGGCGAGGTCAGGAAGGCGAAGGCATGGGGGAGCGCGGCGAAATAATTGCCGCGCTCGGTGGTGTCGAGGATGCGGTCGATGCGGCCGCCAAGCCGCAAAATCTGCGCGGCAAGCAGCCAGAGCAGCGGCCCCTGCCCCGCGATCACCGTGCGACCATCGGGCACCAGCGCCGATGATTTCAGCATGGTCTGCGCAGCGCCGGCGGTCATCACGCCCGGCAGCGTCCAGCCCGGAATCGGAAACGGCCGCTCCAGCGCGCCGGTCGCCAGGATCACACGCTTTGCCTTGACGAAAGCCGAGGCGCCGCCGACGGAAACGGCGATATCGAGGTTGCGATCGAGGCTCCAGACCGTGGCACGCTGGATGACTTCGGCATTGCTCGCACGCAGCGACTGCACGAGGTCGGCGCCGACCCAGTAGTCGGCACCGAGCTGGCTGCGCTCAGTCACCGGCGTCGAAGCGATGGCGCGAAACACCTGGCCGCCAGGGCCGATATTCTCGTCGAGCAGCAGCGTGGACAGACCGGCCTCGGCCGATGTCGCAGCGGCGGCGAGGCCGGCAGGCCCGGCGCCAATCACCACCACATCGTAATCTTCGCGCTTGGGAGCCACAGTCATCTTCCGATCTCCCGCTTGCCCTTCTGGATCTCGACCTGCATGCCCTCGGCGACGGGCACGAGGCAGCCCTGCCGGTTGCCGACCCCGTCGATGGTAACGAGGCAGTCGAAGCACACGCCCATCATGCAGTAAGGAAGACGTGGCGCGCCGCTCACTGCGGTGGAACGCCGTGCATCCTGGTCGGAGGCCAGCAGCGCAGCGGAGACGGTGTCGCCCTGGCGCGCCGCGACGGCAACGCCATCGACGAAGATCTGCACTTGCGGGCGTTTGTCCTGTTCGGATCGTCTAAACATGGGATGCCTCTTGGCTCCTTGATATCTCTAGTAGCCGCTGTTGTTGGCAGCGCCAGCGCCGCCAAAACGGCTCGCGGAGAACGCGCCGACCAGCTCCGGCTCGAGCGCGCCCTGCGCGACCATCCGCGCGATCTCGAAGGCGTGGTTAGAGGCGAGCGTCACGCCGGAATGGCAGCAGGCGACGAAGGCGCCGGGATGGGTCTCCGACTGGTCGTAGATCGGAAAGCCGTCCTGCGGCATGACGCGGATGCCGGCCCAGCTTCTGATAACGTTGAGCCGCGACAGATGCGGGAACATGCGCTGCGCGCGGTCCGTCATCACCGCGCTGATCGAATGCTTCAGCGTGCGATCGTCCAGCTCCTCCTCCTTGCTGTCACCGATCATCACCGTCCCCTCGTCGGTCTGGCGGATCGTGGTCAGCGGATGCGGCAGGAACGGCATGGTGCGTTCGGTCACCACGATCTGGCCGCGGGTCGGGCCCATCGGCGCGTAGAGACCGACCATCGGCGCCAGCGTCTGGTTGGCATTGCCCGCGGCAAGCACGACCTTGGCAGCACGAAGCTCGCCCTTCGGCGTGGTCAGGCGGAATTCGCCGCCGCTCTTGCTGATCGCCGAAACCGGTTGCTCCGGAAGATAATCGATACCGAACGCCCTGAAGCCGGTGTGGAAGGCGCGGAACGTGCGCAGCGAATTGACGTGGCCGTCGAGCGGACAATAGCTGCCGCCGGAAACTTCCGGCCCGATCAGCGGCAGCGCCTTCTTCACCTCGGACGCCGGCAGCATCTCCATCTTGTAGTCGGCGGCGCCGACCTGGTTGTGCATGCGCTTGACCAGTTCGGCGCGCTGGCCGAACTCATCCTCGCCGAGCGTGAGGTGAAAGCCGCCGTTCTGCTGGAGCGAGACATCGAGGCTGGTCTGTTGCTTCAGCTCGGAGGCAAGCCGGCCCCATGCCTGCGACGCCTGCACGGTCCACACCGTATAGGCCGGCATGCCCAGGCCCTTGCTCTGCACCCAGACCAGCGCAAAATTGGCGCGCGAGGCGCGCTTGGTGATGTCGCCTTCGTCGAGCACGGCAACCTTCTTGCCGAGCCGGCCGAGGCCCCAGGCAATGGCGGAGCCGAGCAACCCGCCGCCGACGACGGCGACGTCGTATTCTCCTGACATGAGTTCTCCTATCGTCCCGTATCGCCCTTGCCGGCGAGCACACGGTCGAGCCCGTAGAAGCGGTCGAGCAGAATGAGGGCGGTCATGGTGATCGCGATCACGCAGGCCGAGACCGACGTCACCAGCGGATCGATGTTGTCCTGGATATAAAGGAACATGCGCACCGGCAACGTTTCGGTGCCGGGTGCCGCGAGGAAGACGGTCATGGTCAGATCGTCGAAGGACTGGATGAAGGCGAGCGCCCAGCCGCTGATGACGCCGGGCAGGATCAGCGGCAAGGTCACGCGCCGGAACAGCGTCCAGCCACCGGCGCCGAGCGAAACCGCTGCCATCTCGACCGAGAGGTCCATGCCGGTCGCGGCCGCCAGCGTCAGCCGCAGCGCGAACGGAAACACGATGATGACATGCGCGATGATCAGCGCCGCAAAGCTGCCGCCGAGGCCAGCGGAGGTAAAGAAGCGCAGGAAGGCGATACCGAGCACGACATGCGGGATCATCAGCGGCGACAGGAAGAGGGCTGCGAGCGCGTCACGGCCGCGGAAACGATAGCGCGCGATCGCGAGCGCCGCGGGCACCGCGAACAACAGCGCCACCAAGGACGACAGCGCGCCGAGCCCGAGGCTGACCCAGAAGGCGTGGATGAATTCGGGATAGTTCGCGATGGTCCTGAACCAGCGCAGCGAGAAGCCGTTGGTCGGCAGCGACAGGAAGCCTTCCGGCGTGAAGGCGACGAGGCAGACCACCAGGATCGGCGCCACCATGACGATGACGAAGACGGTGTGGAAGATCAGTGCCAGCGGGCCGTTCCGTCTCATCGGAACACCTCCGCATAGCGCCGCTCGATCAGGGCGTTGCTGCCGACCACGATCAAGACCAGCGCAACCAGCAGCAGCGTGGCGACCGCCGCACCGAGCGGCCAGTTCAGCGTGTTGAGGAACTCGTCATAGGCCAGCGTCGCCGCGACCTTGAGCCGGCGGCCGCCGATGATCGCGGGCGTCGCAAAGGCGCTGGCCGAGAGCGAGAACACGATGATCGCGCCCGACAGCACGCCCGGCATGATCTGCGGCATGATGATGCGGCGAATCGTGGTGATCGGGCCAGCGCCAAGCGACATCGCGGCGTTCTCGATCTGCGGATCGAGCCGCTGAAGCGCGGCCCACACCGACAGCACCATGAACGGCATCATCACATGCGCCAGTGCGATCACCATGCCGGTCTCGGTGAACATGAAGGGAATCGGTGCACGGATCAGCCCGGCCGACATCAGGAGCTTGTTGACGAGCCCGTTGTTGCCGCCGAACAGCAGCGCCCAGCCGAGCGTGCGCGCCACCACCGAGATCAGCAGCGGTCCGAGGATGACGAGCAGGAAGAAGCTCTTCCAGCGTCCGCTCATGCGGTTGAGGATGTAGGCCTCGGGCGCGCCCAACAATGCGGTGAGCAGCGTCGTCAGGATCGCGATGCGAAACGTCCGCCAGAACATTTCGGCGTAATAGGGATCGGTCGCGATCTCGTGCCAGTTCTTCAGGATGAAGACGGGCTCGATGCCTTTGTACTGGCCCCAATCGTGGAACGACAGCATCACCGTCATCGCCAGCGGAATCAGCAGCACGCCGACGAACAGCATCAATGCGGGCGCGGAGAGCACCCATGGCGCGCGTGCGATGCGCGCATCGGCGGCCCCCGGCGGAGCCGTGTCCGCGACCGCGCTCATGCGGCAGCTCCGCGCACGCTCATGTCCTCAGGCCGCCAGGCGAGACGAACGGCCTCGCCTTCGGCCGGCTGCGCCTTGCCGTCATTCTGGCGGATCACGATCGCCGGGCCGCATTCGCTGTCGCACTGGAACAGCCAGTGATTGCCCTGGAAGATGCGCGTGACGATCCTTGCGCCGAGGCCGGCGTCGCCAAAACCGATTCTTTCAGGGCGAATGCTGACGGTGACGGGGCCACTGAGGCCCGCCGGCGCCGGCGCGCTCCAGGAGCCCGCCACCACGCGCGCGGGCGTCGCGGTCCGGTCGATCGTCGCCGCAAAGTCGTTGGTCTTGCCGAGGAATTGCGAGACGAAGGCCGAGGCCGGCCGCTCATAGGTCTCCTGCGGCGTGCCGATCTGCTCGATCTTGCCCTGGCTCATCACCACGATGCGGTCGGACAGCGACATCGCCTCGTTCTGGTCGTGCGTGACCAGGATCGTGGTGGTGCCGATGGTGCGCTGGATCTGGCGCAGCTCGATCTGCATCTCTTCGCGCAGTTTTGCATCGAGGTTCGACAGCGGCTCGTCGAGCAGCAGCACGCTCGGCTTGATCACCAGCGCACGCGCCAGCGCCACGCGCTGCTGCTGGCCGCCGGACATGCGGCGCGGATGACGATCCTCGTAGCCGGCAAGGCCGACCATCGCGAGCGCGGCACGGACGCGCTCGGCCCTTTCAGCGCGCGGCACCTTGCGCATCTCGAGGCCGAAGGCGACGTTCTCCGCCGCGGTCATGTGCGGAAACAGCGCGTAGCTCTGGAACACGATGCCGAGGCCGCGCTTGGCCGGATGGATCGCGGTCAGGTCCTTGCCCTCGAGGCGGATCGCGCCGCGCGTGGGATCGAGGAAGCCCGCGATCATCTGCAGGGTCGTGGTCTTGCCGCAGCCGGACGGGCCGAGGAAGGAGATGAACTCCCCCTTCCCCACCGACAGGCTGAAGTCATCGACCACAGCCTGCACTCCGAACTGCTTGGCGACCCGATCGAGCTCGAGATAGGCCATGACGCTGTCTCCGCCGCGAACGATCAGCGTTCGACCTCGCGATTCCAGCGCTTGGTCCACTCCTCGCGCTTCTCGTTGATCACCGTCCAGTCCGGATTATAGAGCTTCGCCGCGCGCTCGCCGATCGGCGCCATCTTGCCGAGCTCCGGCGGGATCACCAGCGATTTCAGCACCGGGCCATAGCCGTAATCCTTGAGCATCACGAGCTGGATCTTGGGATCGAGCAGCATCTTGACGAAGCTGCCCGCGAGCGGCGAAGCGTTCGGCTTCGTGATCGGGCAGGCGGTCGTCAGCAGCGTCGCTGCGCCTTCCTTCGGATAGACGAAGTCGACGGGGAAGCCGGTGTTGGCGAAGCTCTGCACGCGGCCGGTGCCCCACACCGCGATCACGGCCTGACCGGACTGGAACAGCTCGGTCATCTTGCCCGGCGACGGCTCATAGGCGAGCACGTTCGGATTGATCTGCTCCTTGAAGATCTTGAAGCCGGAATCGACGTTGGACTCGCCGCCGCCGTTCATCTTCGACAGCATCACCAGCGCTTCGAGGCCGTAGGTGTTGTTGATCGGCGGGATGACCAGCTGTTTTGCGTATTTCGTGTCCTTCAGGTCGTTCCACGAGGTCGGCGGCGCCCAGCCTTTCTCCGCAAACACCTTGGTGTTGTACATCAGGCCGGTCGCGACGATGCCGATCGCCACCGCGCGATCGTCCTTGAAGCGGGCGGTGTCGTAGAGATCGGCCGGCAGGCCGTCGAGCCTGCCGCAGAAGCCGAGCTGGATCGCCTGGTACATCGGGCCGTCATCGACGATGGCGACGTCGATCTGCTGGTTGCCCTTCTGCGCCTGGAGCTTGGCCAGCGTGTCGGTGGAGTTGCCGGCGACGTATTCGACCTTGACGCCGTTCTCCTTCTCGAAGGCCGGGATCACCTCGTCGCGAATGGTCTTCTCGAACGAGCCGCCATAGCCGGCGACATAGAGCGTTTTCTGCTGGGCCGAGGCGGCCGAAATGCCGGCGGCGAGCGCCGCGATGCTGACCGCTGTCAGAAGGCGAAGAGTCTTCATGTGGTCCGATCTCCATACCGGAATGAGGTGACGTGCCGACAAATCTCCGGCCGAAGCGCCTTCCGCATTTCCTTCCGCGCAAATCCTCCCCGATCAGGGCTCCGGCCCCTGTTCGGCGGATTTTGGCGCGATCTGGAGGGTTGAACCCCTCCAATCTGCCGAAAAAGCGGGCTGTCTCCAGTCCTGATGAAAAAGATCGCAAACCCGAGCTTCCATCGTCCAATGAATAATGGCACCCTCTGCATGCCTAAATGTTATGAATGGAATCCCGGATGGTACGGATCAATTCGCGGCAGGTGGAGGCCTTCCGGGCGACGATGCTGACCGGCAGCGTCACCGAGGCGGCAGCGCTGATGACCGTGACGCAGCCGGCAGTGAGCCGGCTGCTGCGCGACCTCCAGGCGCTGTTGAAGATGGAGCTGTTCGAGCGGCGGGGCACCGGCCTCGTGCCGACCGCCGCGGCGATGGCGCTCTATACTGAAGTGGAGCGCTCCTTCGTCGGACTCGAACGCATCACCGCAGCGGCGGAAGAAATCCGCGGCCGCCGCACCGGCTCATTGCGAATTGCAGCACTGCCGGCGCTGTCGAACGGCTATCTGCCGCGGCTTACCGGTCACTTTCTGAAGGAGCGGCCGAACCTCAACCTTGCCTTCTTCGGCGTGATCTCGCCGATCGTGGTCGACTGGGTGCTGAACAATCAGTGCGACGTCGGCTTTGCCGAGGTGCCGATCGCGCATTCCGGCCTGCCGAGCCAAAGGCTGCCAGCGCCGGCGCGCGTCGCGGTGCTGCCGACCGGCCATCGCCTTGCCGAGAAGGAAGTCTTGGAGCCGCGCGATTTCGAGGGCGAGACGTTCATCTCGCTGTCGGCGGGATCGTCGAGCCGGCACCTGGTCGACCAGGTGTTCCATCGTCACGATGTCCGCCGCGTGCTCAGGGTCGAGACCACGCTGTCGGAGATCATGTGCGGCATGGTGTCGTCAGGCCTTGGCGTCGCCATCTGCGATCCCTTCACCGCGCAGGAATTTTCCACCCGCGGCGTCGTCGTGCGCCGCTTCCTGCCGCGCATCGACTTCGAATTCTCCGCGGTCTTCCCGGCGCAGCGCAGCCCCTCGCCGGTGGCGCTGGATCTGGTCGAGACCATGCGCAAGTCGCTCGCGGAGTTCGACGATTAGAGCGGCGCTCAGCCGTTGAACGCGGCCTGCGCCTCCGGCAGGTCCCAGATCTTGCCGATCGCGGCGGTGCCCGCCGCCGTAATCGCACCCTCGTCAGCGCCGAGATAGCGGCCGGCATCGACCAGCACGCGACCGTCGATCATGACCTGGTCGATATTGGCACGGTTGGCGAGCGCGATCAGCGCGCGGCGCGGGTCGAATAACGGCTGGAGATGCGGATGGGTCAGATCGACCACGGTGAGGTCGGCGGTCGCGCCCGGCTCGATCCGGCCGAGGTCCGGCCGCTTGATGACGTCGGCGGCCACGGCCGTGTTCGCCTCGATCAGCTCCGGCGAATTGGCGACATCGGCGCGCTGGGACGTGATCTTGGAGATCAGCGAGGCGGCATTGAGCTCGCCGAGCAGATCCATGTTGTAACCGTCGGTGCCGACCACGGTGCGCACGCCGTGCTCCGCAAACCGGCTGAACGCCGCGGTGACGCCGGCGCGCGCGAACACGCGCGGACAGTTCAGCACGGTCATGCCGCGCGCGGCCATCAGCTTGAGGTCGTCGTCGGTGCTGAACATGCAATGCGCCGCCATGAGATCGGGCGCGAGCAGGCCGAGCCAGTCCAGATATTGCGCCGGCGTGCGGCCGCCATAGCGCTTGCCGATGGTCTCGACCTCGGCACGGCTCTGCGCCATATGCGTCGTGACGGGAACGCCGAGCTCGCGCGCCCGCGCCGCGCAGGCCTTGAGCAGATCGGGGCCGCAGGTGTCGGTGGCGTGCGGGCTCATCGCGAGGCTGATGCGGCCATCGCCGCGATTATTCCAGCGTTGATAGAGCGCATCCCAGGTCGCCATGTCGGCGGTGCCGTCATCGCCGGAATATTGCACGACGCCGTCCGGCCCCGCCTTGGCGTCGGAGGTGGAGAAGAGGTATGGCGCGCCGTAGAAGCGGATGCCCATCTCTTCCGCCGCGTCGAACATCTCGGGGATCGAATTGCGGAACGGCTCCATCACCGTGGTGGCGCCGCCCTTCAGGAGCTGGAGGATGCCGAGCCGGGCGACTGCCATGCGCTCCTCCGCCGACAGGATATCGGCGCCGCGTTTGGTCAGCGGCAGCAGCACCGTGTAGACGATGCTTTGGTTGTTCTTGCGGCCGTTGCCGTCCTCGCTGTGGCTGCGCGCCACCGCTTCGGAGAAGCAGTGGTTGTGCAGGTTCAACAGGCCCGGCAGCACGAAGCGGCCGGGGCGATCGTAAGTTCGATCAGCGCTCGGCTTGTCGCGCGTGATTGCGGCGATCCTCTTGCCTTCGACCAGGACCCAATGGTCGCGCAGCACATCCTGCGCGCCGTTTTTCCGTGACAGCACATAGCTGCCGAAAATTGCGATCGTGCTCATGCGGGGCGTACGTTCCAGAAGACGGCCGTGCCGTCGAGAATGCCGGTGATGGCCTTGCGATAGGCGGTCGGCTGCTTGTACAGGCCGATCGGAATATAGGGAATTTCCTCGAACGCGACCGCCTGGATCTCGCGGCAGATGCGCTGCTGCTCGGCAAGCTGGGAGGCCGCCAGCCACTGGCTGCGCAACGCCCCCATCTTCTCGCTCGCATACCAGCCGGCGACCTTGCCCTCGCCGCGGATGTTGGTGTTGCCGGCCGGATTGAGCCAGTCGATGCCCTGCCAGTTGCCGACCGCAGCACTCCAGCCGCCCTGCCCGATCGGGTCCTTCTTGAGCTGGCGCTGCAAGACGACAGCGAAGTCGAGTCCGGCATATTCGACGTTCATGCCGGCCTTGCGCAAGCTGTCGACCGCGATCTCGCCGAGCGGCTTCTGCGCGAGCGAGTTGGTGGGGACGAGCAGCACGATCTTCTCGCCATTATACCCGGCCGCCTTCAGATCCGCCTTCACCTTGGCGTAGTCGCGCGGGCCGCGGAACACGTCGAGACCGACCTCGCTCGCCATGGGCGTCCCCGGCGCAAAGTAGCCAATCGGCGACACCTGGAAGGCCGGATCGGTGCCGGCGACCGCGGTCATGAAGGCGGACTGGTCGATCGCACCCAGCAGCGCGCGGCGGATCGCGGGATTGTCGAACGGCGGCTGGAGATGATTGAGGCGCAGCATGCAGGCATAGCCTCTGGGATCGAGGATGCGCGTGTCGATGTCGCCGGCCGCCTTGATCACCGGCAACAGGTCGTGCGGCGTGGTTTCCTGCCAGTCCTGCTCGCCGGTCTGGAGCGCAGCGACGCCGGTGCCGGCATCGGGCGTCGTGGTCCAGACCACGCGGTCGTAATGCACGATCTTCGGTCCCGCCGTCCAATCCGGCTTGCCGTCGGTGCGCGGCTGGTAGCGCTCGAACTTGGCGTAGGCATTGCGCGCGCCCTGCACGCGCTCGTCGGCGAGATAGCGGAACGGGCCGCTGCCGATGACTTCGGTCAGCGGCTTGAACGGATCCTGGCTCGCCAGCCGCTCCGGCATCATGAAGCACGCATTGATCGCGGCTTTGCCGAGCGCCTGCGGCAGCAGCGGGAACGGACGCTTGAGGCGAAAGCGGATAGTGCGGTCGTCGGCGGCCGAGAGCTCGGCGGTCGCCTCCATCAACTCGCCGCCAAAGCCGTCGCGCGCCGCCCAGCGGCGGATGCTCGCAACGCAGTCGCGGGCGAGCACGCGTTCGCCGTCATGCCAGAACAGGGCATCACGCAAGCTGAGATCCCACTGCAGCCCGTCACCGGAGATGACATGGCCCGACAGCATCTGCGGCGAGACCTGGAGCGAGGAGCTCATGCCGTAGAGCGTGTCGTAGACCATGAAGCCATGGTTTCGCGACACCTGCGCGGTCGAATAGATGGGATCGACGAAGGCAAGGTCGATCACGGGGATGAAGCGCAGCGTGCTCTGGGATTCAGCACGGACGATGCCCGGCAGCGAAAGCGCCGGCATGGCGGCGGCGGCCTTGAGGAGCGAGCGGCGGGAGATGGGCATTACAAGAGGCTCCTGACGGACCTTACGTATTCAACAAGACCGCGCCGATCGCGGCGGCTACCGCCTGCTGCGCCGGCTCGACCACGGGCACGCCGATCGCCTCCGCAATCGCCGCGCGATGCGAGGCCATGCCGGCGCAGCCCATCACCACGACATCGGCGCGGCACTGCGTGACCAGCGCGCGGCCGGCGTCGATCAACCGGCCGCGGATGTCGGCGCCTGCCGTCTCCGCCGCGCTCGCGCCGACCGACCAGCTTCCGGCATAGCGGCTGTCGACGCCCATCACCCGCACCATGCGCTGCTGGCGGCGGATGCTCGACGGCGACAGCGCGATGACGCCGAAACGCTCGCCGAGCATCAGCGCGCGAAAGATGCCGCATTCGGCGATGCCCAACACTGGACGGCCGCCGGCGGCCTCGCGCACCGCATGCAGGCCGGGATCGCTGAAGCAGGCGAGCACAAAGGCATCCGCATCGTCGTGCGCGACGCGATTGACCAGCGGCATGACCACGCTGTCGGCATCGCGCTGCGAGCTGATGCCCGGCGGCCCCTCGGCAAGGCCGACCACCTCGATATCAGGTCCGCCGGCGATCCGCAGCGGCGCAACGGCGGCGTCGATCGCCGCCGTCACCGACGCCGAGGAGTTGGGGTTGATGACGAGGATGCGGCGGCGGGTCATGGCTTGGCTCAACGGTTGCCGGCCTCGTGGCGCAGGAAGTTGGCCGCGATCTTCTCGCCGGTGGTGATCCAGACGTCCGGGCACGACTTTGCGTAGGTCAGGAACTCGCGCAGCAGGCGCAGCCGCATCGGACGGCCGCTGCATTGCGGATGCAGCACCGTCGTCACCATCGCGCCCCAGTCGCGCACTTCGTCCAGCTCGTCCTTCCAGAGCGAGAGCACATGCTCCTTGGGGAAGATCGAGCGCGGGCTGAAGCGCGCGGACAGGCCGTGCATCCAGTCGTCATAGCTCGCGGTCACCGGCAGCTCGATCGTGCCCGGCTTGCCGTCGGCGAGGCGATGGCGGTAGGGCCTGACGTCGTCGCGGAACGAGGACGAGTAGACGATGCCGTGCCGCACCAGCGCGACGCGCAGCTCCTCGGTGAACTCGCCGTAGGGCGCGCGATAGCCGGTCGGCTTGACGCCGAGCCGGCGTTTCAGCGCCTCGAAGCCGCGCTCCAGCTCCTCCTCGATCCAGGGATCGCCGGGATCGGGCAAGAGATGGTGATAGCCATGATGGCCGATCTCATGACCGGCCTTGAGAATGGACTCCGCCATCGCCGGATGCGCGTCGACCGACCAACCCGTGACGAAGAAGGTCGCCTTGAGATCGAGCTGGTCGAGCAGCTCCAGAAGTTTCGGCGTGCCGACGCGGGCCTCGTAGCCGCCATAGCTCATGGTGATGAGCCGCTGCGCGTGCACGGCGTCCTTGCTGGTCCACGCGCTCTCCGCGTCCACGTCGAACGACAGGAACATCGCCGACTTGTACGGCTTGGGCCAGGGGTATTCCGGCGCGAGATCCGCAGTGTTGGCCGGAACGAGCGGAATGCTCTTGAGTGCCTTACTGTCCAGCATTGATGGTCGCCTTCTCTAATCCGTTGTCGTTGAGTTTCCACTTGGCAAGCAGGGTACGATACGTTCCGTCGGCGATCAGCGCATCGACCGCCTCGAGAATGGCCTGCTGAAGTGCCTTTTCCTTGACCGGCAGGGCGATGCCCGTGAACTGCGTAGCGAACGGCTCGCCGACCGGCGCATAAGTGCCCGGCTCGAGGTCCATCAGGTAGGGCAGCGTCTCGTTGCCCTGCACGGCGGCGTCGATACGGCCCTGCCTGAGCTGCGTGCGCGCATCCGCCGAGCCGTCGGTGCCGACGAACTGGATCGGATTGCTGCCGCAGTTCTTCTGGCTCCACTTGTCGATCTCGGCCGGAAACATGGTCCGGCGGCTGGCGCCGACCTTCTTGCCGCACAGCGCAGCCATGTCCTTGAACTCGGACGCACGGGACTGCTGTACGAAGAATTTTGGACCGCTACGCAGATAATCGACGAAGGACGCGATCTCGTGCCGGCTCGCATAGTCGGTGAAGCCGGACAGGATGGCATCCACCCGCCCCGTCGAAATCGACGGCATGAACTCGGCAAAGCTGGTCTCGGTCCATTCGATCTTGACGCCGAGCTTGCGGCCGATCGCCTCGCCGAGATCGACGTCGAATCCGGACAGCGCATTGGTGGCGGGATCGCGGAACTCCATCGGCGGATAGTTCGGCACCAGCGCCACCTTGAGACTGCCGCGCTTGGCGATCTCCGCCGGCAGCTCGATCGCCATCACCGATGCGCTCATGGCACCCAAGAACGCCGCCGCAGCCAAAAGCCTCTTCATCACCACACCCCCTATGTCAGATCACTGCCGAAAGAAATGCCTTGGTGCGCTCCTCGCGCGGCGTACCCAACACGTCGGAGGCGCGGCCCTGCTCGACGATCGCGCCCTGGTCCATGTAGACGACGCGGTCGGCGACCTCGCGCGCGAAGCCGAGCTCATGCGTCACCACCATCATGGTCATGCCGCTCTTCGCCAGCTCCTTCATCACCGCAAGCACCTCGCCGACGAGCTCGGGATCGAGCGCGCTGGTCGGCTCGTCGAACAGCATCAGCATCGGCTTCATGGCGAGCGCCCGCGCAATCGCCACGCGCTGCTGCTGGCCGCCGGAGAGCTGCGCCGGATATGAATCGGCCTTGGCCGCAAGCCCGACGCGACGAAGCAGCTCGAGCGCCTCGGCGCGCACCTCGTCCGATTTGCGCCCCTGAACCTGTGTCGGGCCTTCGGTGATGTTCTCCAGCGCGGTCTTGTGCGGAAACAGATTGAAGCGCTGGAACACCATGCCGGTTTTCAGCCGCTGCCGCCCGATCTCGCGCTCGCTAAGCCTATGAAGCCGTCCGCCCTGCTCGCGCACACCCAGGAGCTCGCCGTCGAGCCAGATGCCGCCACTGTCGATCGCGGCGAGCTGGTTGATGCAGCGAAGCAGCGTTGTCTTGCCCGAGCCGGAAGCGCCGATCAGGCACATCACCTCGCCGGGCCAGACGTCGAGCGAGACGTTCTTGAGAGCCCGAAACTCTCCAAAATTCTTGCTGACGGAGCGGATCGCGACGAGAGGTTTTGTCATCGCGCAAGCCGCAATGTGCCGCGTGCAAAACGGCGTTCGAGCAACATCTGGAGCGGCGTCAGGATCGAGACCACGAGCAGATACCAGAGCCCGGCGACGATCAGCAGCTCGATGACGCGGGAATTGGCGTAGTAGATATTTTCGGCGTTGTGCAGCAATTCCGGATACTGGATGACGCTCGCGAGCGAGGTCGCCTTCACCATGCCGATGAACTCGTTGCCGAGCGGCGGGATCACCACGCGCATCGCCTGCGGCAGCACGATCCGCCGCAACGCGCGCAGCCGTCCCATGCCGATCGCCTGCGCGGCCTCATATTGCCCGATATCGACCGACAGCATGCCGGCGCGCATCACCTCGGAGGTGTAGGCGCCCTGGTTGATGCCGAGCCCGAGCAGCGCGGCGAGAAACGGCGTCATGACGTCGACGGCGCGCGCGCTCCACAGGCCCGGAATGCCGATGGTCGGAAACACCAGCGCGAGGTTGAACCACAGCAGCAGTTGCAGGATCAGCGGCGTGCCGCGGAACAGCCAGGTGTAGCCGGCGGCCACCGTCTTCAGCACCGGATTGGGCGACAGCCGCATGATCGCGACGACGATGCCGAGCACGATGCCGAGCGCCATCGCCAGCACCGCCATCACCATGGTGTTGACGATGCCTTCGAGGATGACCTTTACCGTCAGGAAGCGGCTGACATAGGACCATTCGATCTGACCGTTCGCAAAGGCGCGCGCAATCGCCGCCAGAACGAGGACGATCAGGGCCGCGCTGAACCAGCGAAACCAGTGCGGCTCGCGCGCGACCCGCATCCCCGACAGATCAGGGAAACCCTCCGCGAGTGCCGGCGCCGGCTTCATTGCGGCGCCGCGTTCAGCATGGGCTGGGCGACCGCATTCGCGCCAAGGCCCCATTTGTCGAGAATGGCCTTGTAGGCGCCATCGGCGATCATTGCGGTGAGCTTCTCGGTCACCACCTCGCGCAGGGCCGAATCGTCCTTGCGGATCATGATGCCTTGATAGCCCTTGGCGAAGGCCTCGCCGACAATGCGGTATTTGCCTGGCTCTTGTGTCTGCGCATAAGGCAGCGTCTCGCTGCCCTGCACGGCGGCGTCGATGCGGCCCTGCTTGAGCTGGTTGCGCACGTCGATCGAGTTCTCGCCCGGCACGTACTGGATCGCCGGCTTGCCGGCCGTCTCGCAATTCTGCTTGCTCCACTTCTCGATCTCGACCGGGAAGCTTGTGCTGCGCGTGGTGCCGACCTTCTTGCCGCAGAGATCGGTCGCCGCCTTCGCCTCGCTCTCCGCCGTCACGAAGAACTGTGGGCCGGTCGCGAGATAATCGACGAAATCGGCGGTCTCGCGCCGCGAGGCGCGGTCCGAGATGCCGGAGATGATGAAATCCGCGCGCTTGGTCTGCAAGGACGGGATCAACTCGGCGAACGGCGTCTCGCTCCAGACGATCTTGAGGCCGCCGAGCCGCTTGGCGAGCTCGTTCGCGAGATCGATATCGAGCCCGACCAGCTCGTTGGTCGCGGGATCGCGATATTCCATCGGCGCGTAGGTCGAGTTGACCGTGAGCTTCAACGCGCCCGCCTGCTTGATCTCCGCCGGCAGTTCGGCGGCTTGCGCGGAGGCGACTGCGGCCAGTGCGGCAAGGCCGAGAGAAAGCGAGAGGCGTGTCATGTCAGCTCCAATCTTTTCCTTTGCCGATCTTTCCCTTTTGACGACGCTTGCCAGCGCCGTGCCACCTGTTCAGTCCGCGTCGAGAACGGCCGGCTCGATGACGCCGGCGCGTTCGGTGATCACCCTGTATTGCTCGGGCCGCCGGTGGGCGGCGAAATTGAACATCTTGTCCTTGCCCTGGCGGCAGAGGTCGAGATCGATGTCGGCAACGATCACCTCGTCCGCCAGCGTCTGCGCCTGCGCGACGATGCAGCCGTTGGGATCGACGATGCAGGAGCCGCCGATCAGCCCGGAGCCGTCCTCCTCGCCCGCCTTCGCCACCGAGATCGCCCAGGTCGCGTTCATGTAGGCATTGGCCTGCGTCACCAGTGTCGAGTGGAAGGTGCGCAAGGCGCCGTCTTCGGTGGTGCCTCCATTCGGATCGTAGGCCGCCGAATTGTAGCCGATGCAGACGAGCTCGACGCCCTGCAGGCCGAGCACGCGCCAGGATTCCGGCCAGCGGCGATCGTTGCAGATCATCATGCCCATGATGGCGTGGGCCCAGGCCGATCCGGCGCGGAAGGCGGGAAAGCCGAGATCGCCATATTCGAAATAGCGCTTCTCCAGCTGCTGGTAGCGCGCGCCCGGACGCGGCTCGACCGAGCCCGGCAGATGCACCTTGCGATAGCGGCCGAGAATCTCGCCGTCACGATCGACCAGGATGGCGCAATTGTAGCGGCGGCCGTCGGGCGTCAGCTCGGCATAGCCGACATAGAAGCCGACGCGGAGCGCACGCGCACGGGCGAACAGCTTCGCCACGGCCGGGTTCGGCATGCCGCGCTCGAAATAATGGTCGAGCGCTTCGCCTTCGAGCAGCCAGCGCGGAAAGAAAGTGGTGAAGGCAAGCTCCGGAAACACCACGAGGCTGGCACCGCGGCCGGCGGCCTCCTCCAGCAGTGCAAGCATGCGCGAGAGCGTATGCTCACGCGAGTCTGCTTTCTGCGTCGGGCCCATCTGGGCGGCGGCGGCGCGAAGGACACGAACCAAGATTGCCTCCAATCTGTGCGCAGTGCTGCCTCAATGGGCGAATGAACCCTTTGATGCGACGTGCAAATCCGCGTCCATTACGCGGAAGCGGGGCTGCAAAATCAATTCGTTCTGTTATGATCTTTTGGCCCAGAGTATAACCGGCAGTGATATGAACCTGCGTCAGCTCGAGATCCTGCGCGCCGTCATCCGCCACCGCACCACGGTCGCGGCGGCGGACGAGCTGGCACTGTCGCAGCCCGCGGTCAGCAATGCGCTCAAGACGATGGAGGCACAGGCGGGGTTTGCGCTGTTCGAGCGCGTCAACAACCGGCTGTTTCCGACTGCCGAAGCGATGGCGCTCTACAAGGAGAGCGAGGCGATCTTCGCGCTGCACGCAAAACTCGAGAACCGCGTACGCGACCTGCGCGAGAACCGGTCCGGACATCTTGCGATCGTGGCAACCCCGCCGCTTGCCTACAGCATCATCCCGTCCGCGCTATCCAGCTTCCTGCGCCGCCGCCCAGAGACGCGCGTCTTCTTCGACGTGCGGCGCTACGAGGGCATCATCGAGGGCGTGCTCAGCCGTGTCGCCGAGCTCGGCTTCGCGCTCGGGCTGACGCATCATCCCGGCATCGCGCATGAGGTGGTGCACACCGGCGAGATGGTGTGCGTGCTGCCGCCGCAGCATCCGCTCGCCGACAGGCCCGCGATCTCGGCGGCGGATCTGTCCGGCCTGCCCTTCATCGGGCTCGAGCGCGGCACGCGGCTCGGCGAGGCCGTGCGCGACAGCTTTGCCCGTGCCGGTGCGCCGTTCCAGCCGACGGTCGAGGTGCGCTACTGCAACACCGCCTGCGTGCTCTCCGCCGCCGGCGTCGGTGCCGCGGTGGTCGATCCGTTCTCGCCGCGGCAGAACGGCGGCAATGGCCTCGTCGTCCGGCCTTTCACGCCGACGACCCACGCGGTCGCCTACATGCTGTGGTCGGAAGCCGAGCCGCTGTCACGCCTCGCCAAGGCCTTTCTCAACGAGGTGCGAAAGGAGAGCGCGCTGCTGGAAAGCACAGCGCCACACCAGCAACATGGGGCAGATAGCGACTGAGCTTCGCAACCTTTTACCTTGGGGGGCAGATGGCACGCATCACCATCATCGAGACGGGAAAAGTTCCGCAAAAATATCGCGAACGCCACGGCTCGTTTCCCGACATGTTCGAGCGCATGGTCCGCGCCGAGGATCCGACAGCCACGGTCGACGTGGTCAGCATCCCGAACGGTGACACGCTTCCCGATCCTGGCAAGCTCGAAGCCGTGCTGATCACCGGCGCGGCCGCCGGCGTCTATGACGGGCTCGACTGGATCGCGCCGCTCGAGGACTTTGTCCGTAAAGCCTACGCCAGCAAGACGCCGATGGTCGGCGTCTGCTTCGGCCATCAACTGATTGCGCAGGCGCTCGGCGGCACCGTGCGCAAGTCCGAGAAGGGCTGGGGCATCGGCCGGCATGTCTATCAGGTGCTGCCGGAGAACGGCGTCGTCGAAGGCGAAGCGGTCGCCATCGCCGCCTCACACCAGGACCAGGTGATCGAGCCACCGAACGAAGCGCTGACGATCCTCTCATCCGAGTTCACCCCGCATGCCGGCCTGCTCTACGCCAACGGCGCGACCTTGACCGTGCAGCCGCATCCCGAGTTCGACGTGGAGTTCGCCGAAGTGTGCTGCGCACTGCGCGACGGCAAGGCGCCGGAGGATGTGGTTGCCACTGCGAGGGCATCGCTGGCAGAGCCGCTGGACAACGCAAAGCTCGGCGGGGCGATTGCGCGGTTTCTGGCGCGCAAATCTCTCCCCTCATCCTGAGGAGCGCGCTCTCGCGCGCGTCTCGAAGGATGAAGGCCCGGATGCGGCAGCAGGGCCTGCATGGTTCGAGACGCCGCTTCGCGGCTCCTCACCATGAGGATTGAGAGTTGCTTGCGCGGCTCAGAACGGGTCAGTCCCCAGCCCCGCCACATCCGCCGGCCGCGGCCCCGGCGCGGGCCAATGAAACCGGCGGTCCTTCTCGGCAATCATGATGTCGTTGATCGACGCCTCGCGCCGCTTCATCAGGCCGTGCTCGTCGAACTCCCACTGCTCGTTGCCGTAGGAGCGATACCACTGGCCGCTCGCATCGTGCCACTCGTACTGGAAGCGCACGGCGATGCGGTTGCCGTCGAAGGCCCAGAGGTCCTTGATCAGGCGGTAGTCGTGCTCCTTCTCCCATTTGCGAGTGAGGAAGGCGACGATGGCCTCGCGGCCCTGGAAGACTTCCGAGCGATTGCGCCAGCGGCTGTCCTCGGTATAGGCGAGCGAAACGCGCACCGGGTCGCGTGAATTCCAGGCGTCCTCCGCCATGCGGGCCTTTTGCGCGGCGGTCTCTTTCGTGAAGGGCGGAAGCGGCGGGCGCGACATGATGGCCTCATCGGTTGGTCGGGGCCGCAAATCTATCGCCGCAGCCGGCGGAGTCGAGTGGCCATCACCAATCGGGCGATCACGAAATCAGATCGGCCTTCATCAACGTGCGGATCGATTTCGGGATCGGCTGGGCACGGCCGCCGCTGATGAAGGCGACGCGCACCTCGGCCTTGACCAGCACATCCTCGCCGCGCCGGACCTCCTGTGCGAGCATGATGGAGGCCCCCTTCACCGCGACCGGCCAGGTCACGACGTCGAGCACGTCGTCCATCCGCGCGGGCTTGAGGAAATCGAGGTGCATCGAGCGCACCACGAAGGCGAAGCCGGCATCCTCCGTCGCGGGCTGCTCGAACAGCGCCTGCTGCTCGGCACCCATCAGCCGCAGGTGATTGGTGCGCCCGCGCTCCATGAAGCGCAGATAATTGGCGTGATAGACGATGCCGGAGAAATCCGTGTCCTCGTAGTAGACGCGGACCTGCATGTGATGGCGGCCGTCGCGGATCTCGCCGTCGAGATGGGCAGTCACGTCGCGTGCCTCTTCGCTATTTGCTACCGGCCCGTTTTGCGCAAAAACGGCCGGCCGTGCAAGCGCAGGCTACGCCACTGCCGGCCCCGTCCTCCCCAGCGTCACCTCGACGATCTCCGGCGGCACGCCGACACGGAGCGGCATGATGCTGCAACCGAGGCCGCCGGAGATGATGACGTCGCATTTCAGCCTGACATGACCATAGGCGAGCCGGAGGCCGTGCTGCCGGGGAACTGCCGGCGACCAGCCGAGCAGCCGGACCTGGCCGCCATGGGTGTGGCCGGACAGTTGCAGCGCGACGCGCGCGGGCACGCGCGGGGCGATGTTGGGCTCGTGCGCGAGCAGGATGATCGGCGCGTCGTCCGTGACCTTGGCGAGCGTCGCGGCGAGATCGTCGGCGCCGACGCGCCCGGTGCGCCGGAAGCGCCGCGCCGGCAGAAAGGCGAGCTGATCGCCGAGGCCGGCGAGCCAGAACGGGCGGCCGTCCTTGGTGAGACGCACGGCGTCGTTCTCGTAGACGGGGATGCCGGCCGCCTCCAGCGCACGATGCGCCACCGTCGGGCCATACCCGGCCTGCTGCACGGCCCTGTCCACCCAATAATCGTGATTGCCCATGACGGCATGGACGCCGAGCGGCGCTTTCAGGCCCGCGAGCACCCTGGCCCATTCGTTCGCGGGAATGATGCGCGTGACCTGGTGAAGTCCGGCGACATAGTCGCCGAGCAGCACGATGAGGTCGGCGTTCAACCCATTGGTGCGGTCGACGATGGCCTCGATCCGCTCCAGCGACATCCAGGGATCGCAGGCATGGACGTCGGCGATCACGGCGATCTTGAGCGGCAGATCCGCCGGCCATTGCCGCGGGGTCGGACGATAGCGGGTGACGCCGAGCCGCAGCACCGGCTCGATACCGACGCCGTAGGCGGCGGTCGAGACACCGAGGGCGGACAGGCCGCCGAAGGAACGGATGAGATGACGGCGCGTGATCATGGAAGTCCGCTTCTGCTACGGCATCTTGATGCGGGCCGATTGAAGCGGAATTGGGGTTGGCTCGTGCAGACCGCCTGCATCTCGGTGCAGACGGTCTGCACAGGCTACCATCGGCTCTCGCCGACCAGCGCATCCAGCCGCGCCTTCAATTCGTCGGGCGCACGGTAGTACCAGACGCCGCCGAGCAGATCGCGAAAACGTGCGTCGGCGCGCGCCTCGCGCTCGATGCGGTCGATCGTCCCGACGCTGATCACGTCTTCGAGGGGACCGGCGGCCAGCAGCGACAGCAGCACCGGGTTGGACTCGATCTTGAGGATCTCCAGGATCAGGTCGATCATCCTGTCGGGATCGTCCTCGCGCAGGTCGCGCTCGAAATCCATGATCGCGAACAGATTGTCGTCCTGGTCGCGCTCGGATCTGGAATATTGCTCGACCCAGGCGCGCGCGAGCTCGGCGACCGACATGTTGGCGCAATCGAGCGGTTCGCGCGGCGTGCGCTGCGCCAGATGGTCGGCATGCCACGCCTCGCGATCGGCGAGGCCTGCAATACGCGACATCGAGGGATCGTCGGGACCGACATGCACGCCGCCCAGCAGCCAGCGCAGCCGGTCATTGTGCGCGGCTTCCTGCTCGACACGCGCCATCACCTCCGTGCCATGCGCATAGAATAGCGCCAGCAGGAACTTGTCGTTGAGCTGCATCACCGTCGGCTTGTCGGTCTCGGTCTTGAGAACATCGAGCACGAGATCGAGCGCGGCTTGCGGCCTGCGATGCGGCAGATGATCGAAATAGACCTTGATGGCCCAGATGCTGCCGACCTGGTCGCGACGGCTGACGCGCTGAAGCGCGCACCACATCGACGCCAGCTCGCCGAGCGGCATCGAATCCAGCAGCGCCTCGGTCTCGTCGGGCGTGCGCAGCTGCGGCGCGATGGTCTTGAGCAGCCTCGTGTCGTCCGTCGGCGCCATTCCTTCCCACTCCAGTCCGTGTGCGGCGATCATGTTCGCCGCGCGTTCGGATTAGTGCCGGGATGGAACCGGTGGGTTCATCGACTGCGGCGATCAGTCGTCGCTTTCGTCGGTGCCGAACAGGCCGAACTGTGCCGCATCGCGATTGGGTTCGGCGAGGCCAAGATGGCGGAAGGCGTGCGAGGTGAGCAGCCGGCCGCGCGGGGTGCGCTGGAGATAGCCGCACTGGATCAGATAGGGCTCGATGATGTCCTCGATCGCATCGCGCGGCTCGGAGAGCGCTGCGGCCATCGTCTCGACACCGACGGGACCGCCGCCATAGTTCATCGCGATGGTCGTGAGATAGCGGCGGTCCATGGCATCCAGGCCCGCGGCGTCGACCTCGAGCGCACTGAGTGCGTGATCGGCGATCTTGCGATCGATCGTGTCGGCATTCGCCGCCGAAGCAAAATCGCGCACGCGCCGGAGCAGGCGCCCGGCGATACGCGGCGTGCCGCGGGCGCGGCGCGCGATCTCGTTGGCGCCATCCGCGCTCATGCCGACGTTCAGCACGCGCGCGCCGCGGCTGACAATGCTCTCCAATTCCTCGATGGTGTAGAAATTGAGCCGGACCGGAATGCCGAAGCGATCGCGCAAGGGATTGGTGAGCAGGCCCGCACGCGTCGTGGCGCCGACGAGGGTGAATTTCGACAGCTCGATCTTCACCGAGCGCGCCGCCGGGCCCTCGCCGATGATGAGGTCGAGCTGAAAATCCTCCATCGCGGGATAGAGCACTTCCTCCACCGCCGGGCTCAGGCGATGGATCTCGTCGATGAAGAGCACGTCGCGCTCTTCGAGATTGGTCAGGAGCGCTGCGAGATCGCCGGCCTTGGCAATCACGGGACCCGATGTGGCGCGAAAGCCGACGCCGAGCTCCTTGGCCACGATCTGCGCCAGCGTGGTCTTGCCGAGGCCCGGGGGACCTACGAACAGCACGTGATCCAGCGCCTCGCCGCGCTTGCGCGCGGCCTCGATGAAGATCGAGAGATTCTTGCGGGCCTGCTGCTGGCCCACGAAGTCGGACAACGATTGCGGGCGCAGCGCGGTGTCGCCGACGTCATCGCTGCGGCGCTCGGGCGAAACCATGCGGTTGGCCTTGGGATCGCTCACTTCGCGAGTTCCTTCAGGCCGAGGCGAATGAGCTGCGCCGTCTCGGCGCCCTCACCCGCGCTGCGCGAGGCCGACGCAATGGCGGCCGCCGCCTGCGGCTGGCCGTAACCGAGATTGACCAGCGCGGAGATCGCATCCGCGACTGGCCGCGGCGCGCGCTGGTCGTCGACGGCGCCGGCAAGGTGCACCACGGCGGGATCGACATTGGCGAAGGCCGGCGCCTTGTCCTTCAATTCGGTGACGATGCGCTCGGCAACCTTGGGGCCGACGCCGGGCGTGCGTGCCACCGCGGCCTTGTCGCGCAGGGCAATCGCATTGGCGAGGTCGGACGGCGCCAGCGTGCCGAGTACCGCGAGCGCGACCTTGGCGCCGACGCCCTGCACGGTCTGGAGCAGGCGAAACCATTCGCGCTCCTGGTCGGTGCGGAAGCCGAACAGTTTGATCTGGTCCTCGCGGACATAGGTCTCGATCGACAGCACGGCGGCTTCGCCCGGCGAGGGCAGATGCTGCAGCGTGCGCGTCGAGCAATGCACCTGGTAGCCGACGCCGCCGACGTCGAGGATGACATAGTCCTCGCCGTAGGAATCGATCAGGCCCTTGAGCTTGCCAATCATATCCCCACCACCTTCAGCCTGAGCGCGGTGCTCTGGCGGTGGTGGGCGTGGGTGATGGCGATAGCGAGCGCGTCGGCGGCGTCCGCTGACGGCGGCTCGGCTTTCGGCAGCAATATCTTCAGCATCATCGCGATCTGTTGCTTGTCGGCATGGCCGGCACCGACCACGGTCTTCTTCACCTGGTTCGGCGCGTATTCGGCGACGCTGATGCCGAACATTGCGGGCGCCAGCATGGCGACGCCGCGGGCCTGGCCGAGCTTCAGGGTGGCAACGCCGTCCTTGTTGACAAAGGTCTGCTCGACCGCGGCTTCCATCGGCTTGTGATCGGACAGAACGGCCGCGAGCCCTTCATGGATCGCGAGCAGGCGGCTGGACAGCGGCAGGTCGTCCGGCGGTTCCACCGAGCCGCAGGCGACATAGATCAGGCGGTTGCCCTCGGCCTCGATCACGCCCCAGCCGGTACGGCGCAGGCCGGGGTCGATGCCGATGATGCGAACGGGGCCACGAATCGGGAGCGCAGTCATGGGCCAGTGATAGCGGCTGGCTGCCTGGAGCGAAACAGAAACAGAACGAAAGTAACAGGGGAAGTGGGTTCGCGGTGATGGTCGGACGGCGCCCGCCCTACACTCCGGCGTCATACCCCGCGAAAGCGGGGTATCCAGTACGCTCCGGCTTCTCCGTATCCATCCGGCGTCTCTGGAATACTGGGTCGCCCGGTCAAGCCGGGCGACGACAGCGGAGTTTGGAATTAACGGCCCTACCCGCCCATCTTCGCCATCAGCGCGTCCGACACCTCGAAATTGGCGTAGACGTGCTGGACGTCGTCGTGCTCGTTGAGCAGGTCCATCAGCTTGAGCAGCTTCTCGCCGGTCTCGTCGTCCACGGCGACCGTGTTCTGCGGCTTCCAGATCAGCGCGGCCTTGCGCGGCTCGCCGAACTTGGCTTCCAGCGCCTTGGCGACGTCGCGATAGCCTTCGGTCGAGGCGTAGATCTCGTGGCCGCCTTCGCCCGAGATCACGTCGTCGGCGCCGGCCTCGATCGCAGCATCCAGCACCGCGTCGTCGGAGGCGACGCTGCGGTCGTATTCGATGATGCCGGTGCGGTCGAACATGAAGGAGACCGAGCCGGTTTCGCCGAGGTTGCCGCCGGACTTGGTGAAGAAGGAGCGGATGTCGGAAGCGGCGCGGTTGCGGTTGTCGGTCAGCGCCTCGACGATGACGGCGACGCCGCCGGGGCCATAGCCCTCGTAGCGGATCTCGTCATAGTTCTCGCCGTCGCTGCCGAGCGCCTTCTTGATCGCGCGCTCGATATTGTCCTTCGGCATGTTCTCCTGGCGCGCGGCGATCACGGCGGCGCGCAGGCGCGGGTTCATGGCGGGGTCGGGCGTCCCCAGCTTGGCGGCGACGGTGATTTCCCGCGCCAGCTTGCCGAACAGCTTCGACTTCTGGGCATCCTGCCGCCCCTTGCGGTGCATGATGTTCTTGAATTGGGAATGTCCGGCCATGCGTGGTCTCGTAAAGGAATCGTCAGCCAAGGTGAGTGGGAAGCGCGGCCTTATAGGCCGCCAACCCACCGAAATGAAGAGGCTCTACGACTTTAAGGTAACACAGTAATGCCTCGGGCCTAGATGTCAGGCATCGTTAACCCTGACTTCATTCCGGACTGCGAAAATAACGTCCGACCGTCCCCCGACAAGAGAGACCTGATGGCGTTCGGACTATTTCGGAAGCGTCTGCCGGACATGGCTGCGCCTGCGGCCGCCCCGCAGGCTGCGCAGCCGCCGGCCCATTCCGAGCCCGGCCCGGCCACTGAGGGCGATTCGGCCAGGGAAATCCTGGAACTGCTGGAACTCGAGCTGGGCGCGATGATTCGCCAGCTCGAGCGCGCCGCCAATTCGGTGGCCGGCGGCGCCGAAGCGACCGCCGTGACCCTTGCGGCCATTCGCGACCGCACCGACGCCCTGACCGGCCGCACCAACGCCGCGCAGTCGACCGCATCCACCTTCGCCCATGCCGCCGACAAGTTCACCCAGTCCGCCCAAGGCATCGGGGCGCAGGTTCGCGAGGCCGGCAAGCTCGCCGACGAGGCCAGTGCCGCAGCGCAGGAAGCCCGCGCCAATGTCGACCGCTTGCGGGAATCCTCCGCCGCCATCGGCAACGTCGTCAATCTGATCGCGCAGATCGCGCGGCAGACGACCCTGCTCGCGCTCAACTCGACCATCGAGGCCGCGCGCGCCGGCGCTGCGGGCAAGGGTTTCGCGGTCGTCGCCACCGAGGTCAAGGCACTCGCGGTGCAGACCCAGGGAGCGACGGAAGAGATCACCAAGAAGATCGACGCGCTCCAGCGCGACGCCGCCGGCTCCGCCGATGCCGTGCACCGCATTTCGCAGGCGATCGAGGCGATCCGCCCCGTCTTCGAAACCGTCAATGGCGCGGTCGCCGAGCAGAACGCCACCACGAGCGAAGTCTCAGGCAATGCCGCGAGCGCGTCGGAGTTCATCGTCTCGGTCGGCCAGAGCGCCGCCGAGATCGATGCCGCAACCAAGGCGGCCGAGACCCATGGCGAGAACGTCGCCAGCGCCGGCAAGGCAGTCACCACCTTCGCACAGAAGCTGAAATCGCGCTGCGCGGTGCTGCTGCGCCAGAGCGAGCACGACGACCGCCGCAAGACCGAGCGCCTGCCCTGCCATCTCAAGTTCGAGAGCGCGCGCGGAGTGATGCCGGTCTACGAGATCGCGATGGACGGCGTGCTGATCGGCGGTGCGGACGCAGGCCGTCTTGCACCGCAAGCGATGATCGAAGGCAGCCTCGAACAGGTCGGCGCCTGCCGCCTGCGCGTCGTCGAGCAATCCAAGGCCGGAGCCCGCGCGCACTTCGTCAATCCCAATGCCGAGCTCCGCGAGAAGATCGAAGACCGGCTGTGGGCGATCCACGAGGAGAACACGGAGTTCGTCACCCGCGCCATGGAAGCCGGCAGCGCGCTGACCGCGATCTTCGAGCAGGCGGTTGCACGCGGCGAGGTCAGGAACGAAGACCTGTTCGACACCGACTATGTGGAGATTGCGGGCACCAGTCCGCAGCAATACCGCACCAGATATCTGGACTGGGCCGACCGCGCGCTGCCGCCGTTCCAGGAAGCGTTTCTCGCCAAGGAACCGCGCATGGCGTTCTGCGCCATGGTCGACCGCAACGGCTTCCTGCCGGTGCACAACAAGATCTATTCGCATCCGCAGCGGCCGGGCGACGTCGCCTGGAACACGGCCAACAGCCGCAACCGGCGCATTTTCAACGATCCGGCGGGGTTGGCGGCCGCGCGCAACCTGCGCTCGTACCTGGTCCAGAGCTATGCGCGCGACATGGGCAACGGGACCACGGTGATGATGCGCGAGATCGACGTCCCGATCCGCGTGCAGGGCCGGCACTGGGGCGGATTCCGCACCGCTTACAAGCTGTAGTGCACGCTCTCGTGCACTCCTAGGCAAGACGCCGGGCGCGAATCATCCTCTAAGGTCGAAGCTGGACTGGGAATGCCGCGGGAGCCGGCGCACGGCTCTGACTGGAGGACTCTCAAGACATGTCCGTCGCACAACTTGCCGTACTGGACACCGGATCCAACCGGACGCTCGCCGAACGACTGATCGACCAGCTCGCCGACCGCATCGGCGGTCTCGGCGTGGAGCTCGCCGACATTGCCGGCAACGTCCAGGAAGTCGCAAACCGCGTCGCGAACCAGTCGGAACGGTTCCATCACCTCCAGGAGACGGCCCAGACGATGGTCTCGGCCAACCACGACATCGCCAATGCGTCGCAGGCGGTGCAAACGACGACGTCCGCTGCGGTCGGCGAGATCGCGCAGTCGCGCAACGCCGTCGATACCGCCGTCAGCCACATCTCCGAGCTTGTCGCCGCCGTGGGGCGGATCGAGGCGCGCTTGAGCGCGGTCGGCTCGGCGCTGGCGCAGGTGGCAAAGGTATCCGGCTCGATCGAAGCAATCGCGAAACAGACCAATCTGCTCGCTCTCAACGCCACCATCGAGGCAGCGCGGGCCGGCAATGCCGGCCGCGGCTTCGCGGTGGTCGCAAGCGAGGTGAAGAACCTCGCCGAAGCCACCCGCCAGGCCACGCACCAGATCTCCGACACCGTGCGCGATCTCGACGGCCAGATCGAAGGCCTGATCGGCGAGAGCAGCGACGCCTCGCAGCGCGCGAAGACCGCCGGCGAAGGCGCCCAGCAGATCTCCAGTATCATCTCGCGCGTCCAGCAGGGTTTCGCCTCCGTGGAGGCGGAGATCGACAGCGTCGCGCGTGCGGCGACCTCCAATCTCGGCCATTGCGACACCGTCATCAGCGAGCTCAACGAGCTCGCCAAGGGCGTCGACCTCTCCTCGCGCGATCTCAAGAGCGCCGATCAGCGGGTGACGAAGCTGCTCGACACCTCCGAAGGCCTGATCGCGATGATCGCCGACAGCGGCGTGGAGACGTCGGACGCGCCGCTGATCCGCGCGGTCGTCGAGACCGCCAAGCGGATCTCGGCCGAGTTCGAGGCCGCGATCGATCGCGGCGAGATCACGCTCGACCAGCTCATGGACGAGAAGTACCGGGAAATTCCCGGCACCGATCCAAAGCAGTATCTCACCAGCTACGTCGACTTCACCGACCGCGTGCTGCCCGCCATCCAGGACCCGATCCAGAAATCCGACCCCCGCATCGTGTTCTGCGTCGCCTGGGCCAGGGGCGGCTACCTGCCGACCCACAATCCAAACTACCGCCTGCCGCAGGGCAAGGACCCGGTCTGGAATAACGCCAATTGCCGCAACCGCCGCCTGTTCAACGACCGCGCGGTGAAGAAGGTCGCGGCGAACACCAAGCCGTTCCTGCTCCAGACCTATCGCCGCGACATGGGCGGCGGGCAGTTCGTGCTGATGAAGGACCTGTCCTCGCCGATCATGATCCGCGGCAAGCACTGGGGCGCGTTCCGGATGGGCTTCCGTCACGGCTGACGGGTGTCGCGACGGCCCTTGAATCAAAAACCTGAAAAACAACCCCATGCACAGTAGCCGGGGCGCGTGGAATCAATGGCTTACGCGCCTGGCGAAGAGACTCATCCAGCGCCCCGCGCAGGCGCGTTCCCTCCCCCCTGCGGTGGAGGGGACCGAGAGAGCTGTGCCATCGGCCGAACGCGATCCGACTTCAGCTATCGCACTTTAGGCGCCGATGAACCATTGCTCCGTCGGGCAAGACAGGAGCATGATGTCATCGTCGCGCACGTCGGCGATCCGGCCGTTGGCCGTTGCAACTGATCCCGTGCGCCGTGCTCGCCGTCGCCCGACTTTCCCAATCGCACGAATTTCGTCATCGCATGAATTTGCACATCCGCACGATCGTCTGCGGCGACCATCGAGGCGCGCGGCGAAAATGCGTCAAAACATGACGATTATCATATCAATTAGCCCAAAACCGTAGCAGCGATCGTCGCACAAATTCGTGAACGTCATGGCCTGACGCTTCGGTCGCGCAAATATGCATTGCCAGGAATTTCGACTCTTCATCGTTTCGCGTCGTTATGATTATGGTCGCGCGGAAATTTCGTCGGCTTGATCGCCGCAAGCGATCGTCGAGCAAGGGGATGCACATGGCAACTGTTCTCACCATCAACGGCGAAACGAAATCCTTCGACGCGCCACCGGACATGCCGCTGCTGTGGGTGCTGCGCGACATCCTCGGGATGACCGGCACCAAGTTCGGCTGCGGCATCGCGCAATGCGGCGCCTGCACGGTGCATGTCGACGGCAAGGCGGTGCGCTCCTGCGTGCTGCCGGTCAGCGCGGTCGAGAACCGCACCATCACCACCATCGAGCACGTCGGCAGCACACCTGCGGGTGCGAAGGTGCAAAAGGCCTGGTTAGAGGCCGAAGTGGTCCAGTGCGGTTACTGCCAGTCCGGCCAGATCATGTCGGCTGCGGCATTGCTGGCGGCAACGCCAAACCCCGACGATTCCGACATCGACGCCGCCATGGCCGGCAACATCTGCCGCTGCGGCACCTATGTGCGCATCCGCGAGGCCATCAAGCAGGCCGCCACTGGCCGTCAGTCGTGAGGTCCGCCATGAATGCACACAACAGCGTCTCCCGCCGCACGCTCCTGACCGGGGGTCTCGCCACCGGTTTCCTGCTCGCCTTCCACCTGCCGCTGCGCGCCGCCGTCAACGAGCCGGTGCAGCCGAAGGATACGACCGACGGCAAGTTCGCGCCCAACGCCTTCATCCGGATCGACCCTGAAGGTGCGACCACGCTGGTGATGCCGCAGGTCGAGATGGGACAGGGAATCTACACTGCGATCGCGATGATCCTGGCGGAAGAGCTCGACGCGGATTGGTCGAAAGTCCAACTGCTGCACGCACCGGCCAACGAAAAGCTTTACGGCAATCCGATTTTCATCATTCAGGCGACCGGTGGCTCCACATCGGTCCGAGCATTCTGGAAGCCGCTGCGTGAAGCCGGCGCCAGCGCGCGTGCCATGCTGGTGCAGGCTGCCGCTGCGCAATGGAACGTCGATCCCGCCAGTTGCACGACGTCGAAGGGTGAGGTGACCCACAAGGCGAGCGGCCGGACGCTCTCCTATGGCGCGCTTGCGGCTGCCGCGAGCGGCCAGACGCCGCCCAAGGACGTCCCGCTCAAGGACCCCAAGGATTTCGTCTATATCGGCCAGCCGTTCAAGCGGCTCGATACGCCCGAGAAGGTCAACGGCAAGGCGGTCTACGGCATCGACGCCATCGTGCCGAACATGAAGTTCGCAACGCTGGCGCAGTGCCCGGTTTTCGGTGGCAAGGTCGGCAAGGTCGATGATCGTGCCGCGAAGAAGATTCTGGGCGTGCGAAAGATCGTCGTGCTCGACGATCTCGTCGCCGTCGTCGGCGATCACATGTGGGCGGCGAAAAAAGGCCTGGACGCGCTCGACATCGCGTGGAACGAGGGACCGAACGCAAAGATCAATTCGAAAGCGATTTGGGACGATTTGCGCGCCGCCAGCGCAAAGGACGGCGTGGTCGCCAAATCCACCGGCGACATCGCCAAGGGCCTCGCGAGCGGCGAAAAACTCGAAGCTTCGTTCGAGCTGCCGTTTCTCGCCCACGCAACGATGGAGCCGTTGAACGCCACGGTGCATTGCACGCCCGATTCCTGCGAAATCTGGACCGGAACGCAGATCATGGCGCGCGTGCAGTCGGAGGCGGCAAAGGCGGCCGGGCTCCCGGTCGAGAAGGTGACCGTCAACAATCACCTGCTGGGCGGCGGCTTCGGCCGCAAGCTCGAGCCTGACATGGTGGTCGCGGCCGTTCGCATCGCCAAAGAGGTCGACGGGCCGGTCAAGGTCGTGTGGACCCGCGAGGAAGACATTCAGCACGACATCTATCGACCGGTCTATCGCGATACGATCGCAGCGACCTTGTCGGCCGGCAAGATCGTCGGCTGGAAATACAAGATTGCCGGCGCTGCGATCATCGCGCGCTGGCTGCCGCCGGCCTTCCAGAAGGGCATCGATATCGACGCGATCGACAGCGCCACCGACGTGCCCTACGACATCCCGAATGTCCACGTCGAGTATGTGCGGGCCGAACCGCCGGCGATACCAACGGGGTTCTGGCGCGGGGTCGGGCCCAACAACAACGTGTTTGCGGTCGAATGCTTCATCGACGAACTGGCGCGCAAGGCGGGCAAAGACCCGGTCGAGTTTCGCCGTGGAATGCTGGCCAATCAACCACGCTTCCTGTCCGTCCTCAATCTTGCGGCAGAGAAAGCCAATTGGGGTCAACCCTTGCCGGCGCGCGTCGGGCGCGGCGTGTGCTTGCAGCCGTCTTTCGGGAGTTTCATCGCAACCGTTGTGGAAGCTGAGGTCGACGAGCAAGGCGAGATCAATCTACGCCGCGCGACCTCGGTGGTGGATACCGGCATCGCCGTCAATCCCGATACGATCGTGGCTCAGGTCGAGGGCGGGCTGATCTTCGGCCTTACCGCCGCGCTCTACGGCGAGATCACCATCGACAAGGGGCGAGTCCAGCAATCCAACTTCAATGACTATCGGATGTTGCGGATCAATCAGACGCCCAAGATCGAGGTTCACGTCGTTAGGAGCGGCGAGGCCCCCGGCGGAATTGGCGAGACCGGCACGACGGCGGGACCGCCGGCGCTGCGCAACGCGATTTACGCCGCAACCGGCGTGGCACTGCGGCGCCTGCCGATCGACCGGAAACTGCTGGCTGCGGGGAAAAAGGCATGAGCGGCAAGATGCGTATCCTCGCGAGCCTCATTGTGATCGCCATCGTCGCGGTGGCGCTCGGCGTCTTCATCATCCGCGGGCCCGGCCCGCTCGACTTCGCCGGCGGCAAGAAAGTGGCGCTGGCGGATTACCGCGCCGGCAAGCCGACCGGCGTGCCGGCCAAGCTGGAGAAAGCGAGCCCGGTCGAGCGCGGCGAGTATCTGGCGAAGGCGGCCGACTGCATGGTCTGCCACACCAAGCCGGGCGAGAAGGACTATTCCGGCGGGCTCGCCTTCAAGCTGCCGTTCGGCACGCTCTATTCCACCAACATCACGCCGGACAAGGACACCGGCATCGGCAATTACAGCGACCAGGATTTTCTGAACGCGGTCCAGCACGGCAAGCGCAATGACGGCGCGCGGCTCTATCCGGCGATGCCGTACACCTCCTACACCTTCATGACCGACGAGGACGTGCTGGCGGTGAAGGCGTATCTGTTCAGCCTGCCGGCGGTGCGCGCGAAGGCGCCTGACAATACGCTGTCCTTCCCGTTCAACCAGCGCTGGGCGATGATCTTCTGGTCGGCCGTGTTCAATCCGGACACGCGCTTTGCACCCGATACGTCGAAGAGCCCGGAATGGAATCGCGGTGCGTATCTTGCGGAGGCGCTGGCGCATTGCGGCGAGTGCCACACGCCGCGCAATCTCGGCTTCGCACTGGATAACCGCAAGAAGTTCGGCGGCGCCATCACCGCCGGCTGGCGTGCCTTCAACATCTCCTCCGACAAGGCCACGGGCCTTGGCAATTGGCGCGACGAGGATCTGATCTCGTATCTGTCGCTCGGCCATGCACCGGGCCACGGCTCGGCCTCGGGTCCGATGGGCGAAGCCGTCGACCACAGCTTTAGCCAGTTCGCCCCCGAAGACATCAGCAGCATCGTTGCTTACTTGCGCAGCGTGCCGCCGGTGCCCTCGCCCGACCTCCCCGCCACCACCGCCCCAGTCGCGCCCGCCTCGCACCGCGACGGCGTCACGGCCGACGCCCGCGGCAAGAAGGTGTTCGCCAGCGCCTGCGCCAGCTGCCACGGCTGGAGCGGCGAGAGCCCGGTCTCGCCGATGGCAACGCTCACCGGCACCTGGGCCGTCAACGACCCCGCCGCCACCAACGTCGCGCAGATCGTGATCTCAGGCACCAAGCGGCATACGCCTGACGGTGCGCTGTCGATGCCGGCATTCGGCAACGCATATACGGACGACGAGATCGCGGCAGTGGCCAACTACGTCACGGCGCGGTTCGGCACCAAGGGCTCGAAGCTGACGGCGAAGGATGTCGCGGAGCTGAGGCAGCAGACGGCGGAGTAGCGCGCAGCCATCTGCGGCGAGATTGATGCGCAATCGCGCGCATCAATCTCCGCCGTCGTCCCGGACAAGCGAAGCGCAGATCCGGGACCCATAACCACAGGGAGGAGTTTGGCGAAGACTCGTGGTTGCCAGCGTCGCGCCAAACCACTCCCTGTGGTTATGGGTCCCGGCCCCCGTGCGTAATTGCGCACTAGGCCGGGACGACACTGAGTTTGCGGAGCTAGCTCAACCAGAACCTCGGCGTCGTCGGCTCAAGCCGGCCGCCGACACGCACCGGCGCGATGCGCAGTGCGAGGCCCGTTGCATCGTCGGTCTCGATCGCAATGCCGCTGAGCGTCGCCACCCCCGCAGCCGGCTCGAACCGGCCGGAGGGAATCCCCGACGTGAACCGGCGCAGCGGTTCTTCCTTCTGCATGCCGATGATGGAATCGTAGTCGCCGGTCATGCCGGCATCCGTCATGTAGGCGGTGCCGCCCGTGAGGATCTGGTGATCGGCGGTCGGCACGTGCGTATGCGTGCCGACGACGAGGCTGGCACGGCCGTCGCAGAAGAAGCCGATGCCCTGCTTCTCGCTGGTCGCCTCGCAATGGAAATCGACGACGATGGCATCGGCGGCAACACCGAGCGGACAGGCGCCGAGCTCGCGCTCCAGCGCCGCAAAGGGATCGTCGAACGGGGTCATGAAGACGCGGCCCAAGGCGTTGACGACCAGCGCATGCTTGCCGTTCTTGGTCTCGACCAGCGCGGCGCCGCGGCCGGGCGTGCCGCGCGGATAGTTCGCGGGCCGCACCAGGCGGTCGGCGCGCTCGATGAACACCAGCGCCTCGCGCTGGTCCCAGGAGTGATTGCCGAGCGTCACCGCGTCGGCGCCGGCATCGAGAAACTCCTGATAGATCGCTTCTGTGATGCCAAAGCCGCCGGCGGAATTTTCGCCGTTGACGACGACGAAATCGAGCGACCAGTCCTTGACCATGCCGGGCAGATATTCGGCGATGGCGTTGCGGCCGCTACGGCCGACGACATCACCCACGAAGAGAATGCGCAACTTCAGAACTCCGGAAATCGAACACGTCCGATTCCGTTAGCACATAATCCAGCGCGACGTCGTGGGATAGTGCCGGAACCGCCTCGATCTCCTGTGCTGCAAAGGCAAGCCCGATGCCGACGATTTGCTTGGTCTTGCGCAAGTGCGCGAAGGTGAAATCGTAATGTCCCGCACCATAACCGATGCGGTGGCCGAGGCGGTCGAAGGCCGCGAGCGGCGTCAGCATGATGTCGGGAATGACTTCGGCGGCCGCCGGCGACGGCTCGGGAATGCCGAGCGGACCGAGCATCAGACGGTCGTTCGGATGAAAGATGCGGAAGACCAACGACTGGCCGCGCGCGGTGACACAAGGCAGCGCGAGCCTTGCGCCCTCCTCGGCGAGCTTCCTCAAGAGCGGCATCGGATCGATCTCGCTGCGGATCGGCGAATAGCCGGAGACGATGCTGCCCGGCAGCAGCTTGAACGGCAGCCCGCGCTTGGCGAGCTTGGTGGCCGCGGCGGTGCGCTTCTTCTCGCTCAGCGCGTCGCGTATGGCGAGGGCTTTGGCACGGAGTTCGGCTTTGGAGTTGGACATGCGCGCTTTTCCCCGAAGGCAGAGCCTTGCTCCGCTGTCATCGTCCGCGAATGCGGACGATCCAGTATTCCAGAGACGCCAGTTGCAAGAACCGAGACGCCGCGGCGTACTGGATGCCCCGGTCCCGGCTCCGCTACGCTATGCCGGGCCTACGCAGATGCGCGGCCGGCGAAGCTTTAGCGAAGACGGCAAGCCGGGGCATGACACCGAGACTTTGATTGAACCGCAAGCGTGTCGGGGACGCAATTTCGACAAGCACAAACCAAGCAAACAAAAGTGCGAAGCCGCGGACGCCGTTGAAGCACTCGATCCCGGAGTTCCCTACGAAAGTAGGTGGGCACCATATGTCCGGGCCCACGGGCCCGGCCAGGGACAGTTCCCTAAAGGATCGATAAGGCCCCGGGGATATATGGCTCCGGACGCGCGTCGCAGCCTCGCCTGCGCAATGTAACAACGATACTGACGAATCACCAGAGCGATCCCACGTGGCCGCCGGGATACGGCGATAATGCTCGGCCTGCATGGTTCGAGACGCCCGCTTGGGGCGGGCTCCTCACCATAAGGGTCCAAGATATCCCGCAAACAAGACCTCATCCTGAGGAGCCCGCAAAAAGCGGGCGTCTCGAACCATGGCCACAAAGGAAGACGCCAACGGTCAGCCGATCGCGATCCCGTTGCCGACGGTCCGGTTCAGGACCTGGGTCGATTTCTCGATGCGTTCGGCGGCGGCGTTCAACGCGTTCACCACCGCGTTCTGCGTCATCCTGGCGCGCTCGACGGCGGCATTGCGGAAATCCCGCAGCTCGGTCAATTCCTGCTCCATGGCGCGGACGCGGTTGCCGGCGTCGACGAGTTCGTCGCAGACGGTCAGCGCCGCCATCACCGTGAGCCTGGCATCACCGATCTCGCCGAATTTTCCACGCAGTGACTGAATCCGCGTCTCCAGGCTTTCGGCGAGCTTGAGCAGCCGCACCTCCTGGCCCTCCTCGCAGGCCATGCGGTATTGCCGGCCGTTGATGGTGACGTTGATGTGGCTCATCCATCCTCTCCGGTATCGAGCACCGAGCGTATCGTGACGATTGCGGAATCCAGCCGGTCGGAGATCTCGCGATTGGTGCGCTCGAGCTTGCGCGCCTTCACCAGCGCACCATCGAGCTCATCCGCAAGCCGCGAGCGGTCCGCGCCGAGTGCCTGGATTCGCGCAGCGAGTTCGTTCTCGTCGCGATCGGCATCGCGCCGCCGCTCGACCGCGCTTTCGAGCGCGTCGAGCGCCGCCATGAGCCTGCGGGTCGCGATCTCGATCTCGACGGCGGAGGACTCGGTCATGGCGGAACTGTTGGAAACGCGATCGTTCATGCGGTCAGCGGCGGACCTTGGTGGCCTTTGCATCGGGGCTTGCCGCCCGGCAAAAGACTCGGTTCGGCAAGCGGTTAGAAGCAGAAATTTACGTGGCAAGCTAGCAAATCGCAACGTCGCCGCGAAACTATGCACCGATAGATCGGCCCTCGGCATGCCGGCCGGCTGGTTCCGGATCTGCATGATCCGCGGCTGCGGCTTTTCCGGATCATGCCGTAAGCAACTTTTGCGGCCAAACCGGCGTTTGATTGCCTTGGACTCCCGGAACCGAGATGCTATCCAGCCCCCAACCTCCCGTGACCGCCAGGCTCGATCCAGCGCGGCGCACAGGGCCATCAAGCACCTCATTCCAGACGGATTTTCATCATGATGCAGCTCGATGCCACCCGTATGGCCCAGACGCAGGTCGACCACACCCGCATGGCCAACGCGATCCGCGGCCTTTCGATGGACGCTGTCGAGAAGGCGAAATCGGGTCATCCGGGCCTGCCGATGGGCGCCGCCGACATTGCCACGGTGCTGTTCACGCAATTCCTGAAATTCGACGCCGCCGCGCCCGCCTGGCCGGACCGCGACCGCTTCGTGCTCTCGGCCGGCCACGGCTCGATGCTGCTCTATTCGCTGCTGTATCTCACCGGCAATGCCGAGATGACGCTGGACCAGCTCAAGCAGTTCCGCCAGCTCGGCGGGCTGACGCCTGGCCACCCTGAGAACTTCCACACCAAGGGCATCGAGACCACCACCGGCCCGCTCGGCCAGGGCATCTCGACCGCGGTCGGCATGGCGCTCGCCGAGAAGATGCTCGCCGCCGAGTTCGGCAAGAAGATCGTCGACCACCACACCTTCGTGCTCGCCTCCGACGGCGACCTGATGGAAGGCGTGTCGCAGGAAGCGATCGCGATGGCCGGACACTGGAAGCTCAACAAGCTGATCGTGCTCTACGACGACAACGGCATCTCGATCGACGGCCCGACCTCGCTCGCCGATTCCGTCGACCAGGTGAAGCGCTTCAAGTCCGCCGGCTGGGCCGCCGAGAAGATCGACGGCCAAGATCAGGCAGCGATCGCCGACGCCATCACCCGCGCGAAGAAGTCGAACAAGCCGACGCTGATCGCCTGCCGCACCACCATCGGCTTCGGCGCGCCGCACAAGGCCGGCACGTCGAAGGTGCATGGCGAGGCGCTCGGCGCCGAGGAGCTCAAGGCCGCCAAGGAAAATCTCGGCATCTCGCTCGAGCCGTTCTCGGTGCCCGACGACGTGCTGAAGGCCTGGCGCGCGGCCGGCAGCCGCGGCGCCGTGGCTCGCCAGGAATGGGAAGGACGGCTCGGTGAGCTCGGCAGCCGCAAGCGCGCCGAGTTCGAGCGCCGCCTGCGCCATGAGCGTCCCGCCTCGCTCGCAAAGGCGGTTCGCGCGTACAAGAAGGAGCTGCTGGAAAAGCCGCTGGTTGCGGCCACCCGCAAATCCTCGGAAGCCGTGATCGAAGTCATCGCCGGCGCGATGCCGATGGAGTTCCTCGCAGGCTCGGCCGACCTCACCGGCTCCAACAACAACAAGGCGAAGTCGGCGATCGCCTTCTCCGCCAAGACGCCGAAGGGCCGCTTCATCCATTACGGCATCCGCGAGCACGGCATGGCCGCCGCGATGAACGGCATCTTCCTGCATGGCGGCTTCGCGCCGAACGGCGCAACCTTCCTGGTGTTCACCGACTATGCGCGCCCGGCGATGCGCCTTGCCGCGCTGATGGGCGCCGGTGTCGTCTATGTGATGACGCACGACTCCATCGGCCTTGGCGAGGACGGCCCGACCCATCAGCCGGTCGAGCATCTCGCCGCGCTTCGCGCCATTCCCAACATGCGCGTGTTCCGTCCCTGCGACTCCATCGAGGTCGCCGAGTGCTGGGAGCTCGCGCTCAACCGCATCGACGGCCCCACCGTGCTGGCGCTGACGCGGCAGAACCTGCCGCAGCTCCGCACCACCGTGCCGAACGACAATCCTTGCGCGGCCGGCGCCTACGAGCTGGTTCCGGCGCAGGGCGAAGCCAAGGCGACGCTGTTCGCTTCCGGCTCCGAGGTCGAGATCGCGGTCGCCGCCCAGAAGCAGCTCGCCGAGCGCGGCATCCCGTCACGGGTGGTGTCGGTGCCTTCGCTCGAGCTTTTGTTAGCGCAACCAGAAGCCAAGCGCGCCGAGATCATCGGCAACGCGCCGGTGAAGGTCGCGATCGAGGCCGCCGTGCGCTGGGGCTGGGATGCCGTGATCGGCCAGGATGGCGAATTTGTCGGCATGCATTCCTTCGGCGCGAGCGCGCCGGCGAAGGACCTTTACAAGCATTTCGGCATTACCGCCGAGGCTGCGGTTAACGCCGTGCTGAAGCGCGTTTCCTGAGAGTTGAGCTTGCCAAAAAAAAGGACTACGTAACGTCCCATATGATCAAGCACCGCCCGGCCGAACCGGGCGTCCGCCCTAAAAAACCCTCGCTGACGCGTTAGCCGCGCGTCCGGCGGGATGACAACGGTCATTGAAGGAGACGAAAGATGGCAGTCCGCGTTGGAATCAACGGTTTTGGTCGTATCGGCCGCAACGTCCTGCGGGCGATCGCAGAGTCCGGCCGCAAGGATATCGAGGTGGTCGGCATCAACGACCTCGGCCCGGTCGAGACCAATGCCCATCTGCTCCGCTTCGACAGCGTTCACGGCCGCTTCCCCGGCACCGTCACCGTCGACGGCGATTCGATCAACCTCGGAGGCGGCAAGATCAAGGTGACCGCCGAGCGCGATCCCTCGAAGCTGCCCTGGAAGGATCTCGGCGTCGACATCGCGCTGGAATGCACCGGCATCTTCACCTCGAAGGACAAGGCCTCCGCGCATCTGACCGCCGGCGCCAAGCGCGTGCTGGTCTCCGCGCCCGCCGACGGCGCCGACGCCACCATCGTCTACGGCGTCAACCACGACACGCTGACCAAGGATCACCTGGTCGTCTCCAACGGTTCCTGCACGACGAACTGCCTCGCGCCCGTCGCCAAGGTCCTGAACGATCTCGTCGGCATCGAGACCGGCTTCATGACCACGATCCACGCCTATACCGGCGACCAGCCGACGCTCGACACCATGCACAAGGATCTTTATCGCGGCCGCGCGGCGGCGATGTCGATGATCCCGACCTCGACCGGTGCCGCCAAGGCGATCGGTCTGGTGCTGCCGGAACTGAAGGGCAAGCTCGACGGCGTTGCGATCCGCGTGCCGACCCCGAACGTCTCGGTCGTCGACCTCAAGATCATCGCCAAGCGCGCCACCGACGTGAAGGAAATCAACGCGGCGATGAAGCGCGCCTCCGAGCAGCAGCTCAAGGGCATCCTCGGCTATACCAATGCGCCGAACGTCTCGATCGACTTCAACCACGATCCGCACTCCTCGACCTTCCACGAGGACCAGACCAAGGTGCAGAACGGCACGCTGGTGCGCGTGATGTCCTGGTACGACAACGAGTGGGGCTTCTCGAACCGCATGGCCGACACCGCGGTCGCGATCGCGAAGGTGATCTAAGGGGAGCGTTATGCTTCCTGCCTGGATCGGAATTCCTGGCGTCATTCTGCTGTTCGCATTGATCGCGTATGGCATGCGCCAGGGAAGCAAAGTGACGACCAGGCAGGAAGGCAATCCACCCGAGCGCGATGCGCAGTAGCGTCGCCAGCGAACGAGTGATCAGGACATGGCCAAATTCCGCACCCTCGACGACGTCGACGTGAAGGGCAAACGCGTGCTGCTGCGCGTCGACCTCAACGTGCCCATGGAGAACGGGCGCGTCACCGACGCAACCCGGCTCGAGCGCGTCGCGCCGACCATCACCGAGCTCGCCGACAAGGGCGGCAAGGTGATCCTGCTCGCGCATTTCGGCCGGCCGAAGGGACGCGATGCCAAGGAGTCGCTCAAGCCCGTCACTGAGGCGCTGTCGAAGGTCCTGAACAAGCCCGTCGCGTTTGCCGACGACTGCATCGGCGAGCCGGCGGCAACGGCCGTGGCGGCACTCGAGGATGGCGACATCCTGTGCCTGGAAAACACCCGCTTCCACAAGGAAGAGGAAAAGAACGATCCCGCCTTCGTCGCGGAATTGGCCAAGCTCGGCGACATCTGGGTCAATGACGCCTTCTCGGCCGCGCACCGCGCCCACGCCTCGACCGAAGGCCTCGGCCACAAGCTTCCCGCCTATGCCGGCCGCACCATGCAGGCCGAGCTCGATGCGCTGGAGAAGGCGCTGGGCTCGCCGACCAAGCCCGTCATCGCGATCATCGGCGGCGCCAAGGTCTCGACCAAGATCGACCTGCTCGAAAACCTCGTCAGCAAGGTCGACGCGCTCGTGATCGGCGGCGGCATGGCCAACACCTTCCTGCACGCCCAGGGCGTCGGAATCGGCAAGTCGCTGGCCGAGAAGGATCTCGCGCCGACCGCGCTGCGGATCATTGAGAAGGCGGAAGCCGCCAACTGCGCCATCATCCTGCCGGTCGACGCCACGGTGGCCTATCATTTCGCGGCCAACGCGCCGTCCCACGCCTACGGCCTCGATGCGATCCCGGCCGACGGCATGATCCTCGACGTCGGCCCGCAATCGGTCGCCCGCGTCCACGCCGCGATCGACGACGCGGCGACGCTGGTCTGGAACGGGCCGCTCGGCGCCTTCGAGATGCAGCCGTTCGACCGCGGCACGGTCGCGGCCGCCAAGCACGCCGCCGAGCGTACCAGGGCGAAAAAGCTGATCTCGATCGCGGGCGGCGGCGACACCGTCGCGGCCCTCAACCAGGCCCATGTGGCCGGTGACTTCACCTATGTCTCGACCGCCGGTGGCGCATTTCTTGAATGGATGGAAGGCAAGCCACTGCCCGGCGTCGAGGTCCTGCGCATCAAGTAGTCAGTCGACAAGTAGCTAGCGGGGCCCGAAGGCCCAAACCGGAGAAAAAGACACATGGCTCGGATCACGTTACGTCAATTGCTCGACCATGCGGCTGAGAACGATTACGGCGTACCGGCCTTCAACATCAACAACATGGAGCAGGCGCTGGCGATCATGGACGCCGCCAACCAGGTCGATGCGCCCGTCATCATCCAGGCCTCGCGCGGTGCGCGCTCCTACGCCAACGACGTCATGCTCAAGCACATGATGGACGCGGTGACCGAGATCTATCCGCACATCCCGGTCTGCGTGCATCTCGACCATGGCAACGAGCCCGCGACCTGCATGACCGCGATCCAGGCCGGCTTCACCTCGGTGATGATGGACGGCTCGCTCAAGGCCGACGGCAAGACCCCCGGCGACTGGGGCTACAATGTCGGCGTCACCAAGACCGTGACCGACATGGCCCATCTCGGCGGCATCTCCGTCGAGGGCGAGCTCGGCGTGCTCGGCTCGCTCGAGACCGGCATGGGCGACAAGGAAGACGGCCACGGCGCCGAAGGCAAGCTGAGCCACGACCAGCTCCTGACCAATCCGGACGAGGCCGTGAAGTTCGTCCAGGAGACCAGGGTCGACGCGCTCGCGATCGCGATGGGGACTTCTCACGGTGCTTACAAATTTACCCGCAAGCCGGACGGCGACATCCTCGCCATGAACGTGATCGAGGAGATCCACCGCAAGCTGCCGAACACGCATCTCGTCATGCACGGTTCGTCCTCGGTGCCGCAGGACCTCCAGGACATCATCAACACCTATGGCGGCAAGATGAAGCCGACCTGGGGCGTGCCGGTCGCCGAGATCCAGCGTGGCATCAAGAACGGCGTGCGCAAGATCAACATCGACACCGACAACCGCATGGCGATGACCGGCCAGATCCGGAAGGTGCTCAAGGACAATCCGGAAGAGTTCGACCCGCGCAAGTACCTGAAGCCCGCGATGGAAGCGATGACCAAGCTGTGCAAGCAGCGGCTCCAGGAGTTCAACACCGCAGGGCAGGCCTCCAAGATCAAGAAGGTCCTGACCACCGCCGAGATGGCCAAGCGCTACGCCAAGGGCGAGCTCAATCCCCGCGTTGCGTAACGATCGCGCGGTGGCGTAAGGCTAGCTGCGCCCTATCCTCTCCCTCGCCCCGCTTGCGGGGAGAGGGTTGGGGTGAGGGGGAGTCTCCCCGGGGGCGCTGGCAGTTGGACTCGCGGAGAGTCCCCCTCACCCGGAATACGCGCTTTCAGCGCGCATTCCGGCCTCTCCCCGCAAGCGGGGAGAGGCGAAGAACCCTGACCTCCCGCCCCTTTACCCTGCGACGAACGTTAACTCGGCATTTGCCCGAGAACGGTCTATTTTCATGGGCAAGGGCAGAATCGTTTTGGGAGGACCTCTCGATGAATCTGACTGAGCTCAACAGGATCGCGACCGCGATGGTTGCGCCCGGCAAGGGCATTCTTGCCGCCGACGAATCCTCCGGCACCATCAAGAAGCGCTTCGACGCGATCGGCGTGGAATCGACGGAATCAAACCGCCGCGACTACCGCGAGATGCTGTTCCGATCCAGGGAAGCCATGAGCCAGTACATCTCCGGCGTGATCCTCTATGACGAGACGATCTGGCAGGATGCGAAGGACGGCACGCCGCTGGTGAAGCTGATCGAACAGAGCGGCGCCATCCCCGGCATCAAGGTCGACGAAGGCACGCAAGCCCTGCCGATGTGCCCGGGCGAGCTCGTCACCGTCGGGCTCGACAAGCTCGCCGAACGCCTGAAGAAATATTACGAGCGCGGCGCGCGCTTTGCCAAATGGCGCGCGGTGATCGACATCGGCAGCGGCACTGACGGCCGGGGCATCCCCTCGATGACCGCGATCGGCGTCAACGCCCACGCGCTGGCGCGCTATGCCGCGCTGTGCCAGGCCGCGCAGATCGTGCCGATCGTCGAGCCGGAGGTGCTGATGGACGGCGACCACGACATCGACCGCTGCTATGAAGTAACCCAGCGCGTGCTCAACAAGACCTTCCAGGAATTGCGCGTGCAGCGCGTCGCGCTCGAAGGCATGGTGCTGAAACCGAACATGGCGATCTCAGGCAAGAAGTGCGCGAAGCAGGCCTCCGTCGAGGACGTCGCGGAGAAGACGATACGGCTGCTCAAGGCCTGCGTGCCGGCCGCGGTGCCCGGCATCGCCTTCCTCTCCGGCGGCCAGTCGGACGAAGAGGCAACCGCGCATCTCAACGCCATGCACAAGCTCGGTCCGCTGCCCTGGGGCCTGACCTTCTCCTACGGCCGCGCGCTGCAGGCCGCGCCGCAGAAGGCCTGGTCGGGCAAGGCCGAGAACGTCGCGGCCGGACAGCGCGCCTTCAGCCATCGCGCGCAGATGAACGGCCTCGCCTCCAAAGGCGAATGGCAAAGTAGCCTGGAAAAGAAGGCAGCCTAGATCTTGTCGAACAAATCGCCTCCGCCGCGCCCGGCGCCGCGCCTTTATCTCGCGACGCCCGTTGTCGATGACCCGGCTTCGCTCATTGCCGAACTGCCGGGCCTGCTCGCCTCGTCCGACGTCGCGGCCGTGCTGGTGCGGTTGAAGGAGACCGACCAGCGCACCATGATCTCGCACATCAAGGCGCTCGCGCCGCCGGTCCAGAAGGCCGGCGCCGCGCTACTGATCGACGGCCATGCCGAACTGGTCGCGCGCGGTGGCGCCGACGGCGCGCACCTGCCCGGCATCGCCGCGCTGAAAGAGGCCCTGCCATCGCTCAAGCCCGATCGCATCGCCGGCGTCGGCGGGCTGACGACGCGGCACCATTCCATGGATGCGGGCGAGGTGGGCGCGGACTATTTGCTGTTCGGCGAGCCCGACGCGAAGGGCCAGCGGCCGTCGTCCCAGGCGATTGCCGAGCGGCTGGACTGGTGGGCCGAGCTGTTCGAGCCGCCCTGCGTCGGCTTTGCGACCTCGCTGGAAGAGGCCTACGACTTCGCCGCCAGCGGCGCCGATTTCGTGCTGGTCGGCGAGTTCATCTGGGCCGATCCGCGCGGGGCCAAGGCCGCGCTGATCGAGGCCGACGCTGCGATCAAGAAGGCCCATGCGACCGCGCCCGCAAGCCAAAATCCTGCGGGCGAGCACGGCTAGCGCCCGACATGAAGCTCCCGCGCATCACCATCCTGGCCACGCTGCTGCTCACAGTGCCCGCGGCCGCGCAGCTCCAGATCACGCCGCCGGCCGCAACGCCGAGCCCGCCCGCCGAGAAGCAGAAAGCCAAGCCGCCCGCGCCCGCCAAGAAGAAGGAGGCCGCCCCGGCGCCGAAGCCGTCTGCCTCGCCCAAGCCGGCGCTGCCCGCGACCGTGATCCCGGCGCCTCCGACCGACAATTCCAATGTCGACCTGGTGTACGGCGCCTATCAGCGCGGCCAGTACAAGACGGCCTTCGAGCTCGCCACCGCCCGCGCGCAGGCAGGCGATCCCAAGGCGATGACCATGCTCGGCGAGCTCTACTCCAACGCCATGGGCATCCGCCGCGATTACACCAAGGCGCTGGAATGGTACAAGCGTGCGTCCGACGCTGGCGACCGCGAGGCGATGTTTGCGCTCGCCATGCTGCGCATTTCCGGCCGCGGCGGCCCGGTCGACAAGGGCGAGGCGGTGAAGCTGATGGCCTCCGCCGCCAAGCTCGGCGAGCCCAAGGCGGCCTATAACCTCGCCTTGCTCTATCTCGACGGCCAGACCCTGCCGCAGGACGTCAAGCGTTCCGCCGAGCTGCTGCGCCAGGCGGCCGATGCCGGCCTGCCCGAGGCGCAATACGCGCTGGCGACCTTCTACAAGGAAGGCACCGGCGTGCCGAAGGACCCCGAAAGGGCGGTGCGGCTGCTCCAGGCGGCCTCGCTGACCGACAATGTCGATGCCGAGGTCGAATATGCCATCGCGCTGTTCAACGGCACCGGCACGCCGAAGAACCAACCGGCGGCTGTCGCGTTGCTCCGCAAGGCGTCCCGCCAGGGCAGCGCGATCGCGCAGAACCGCCTGGCCTGGGTGCTGATCAACGGCATGGGCACGTCCGTGGACAAGGTCGAGGGGTTCAAATGGCACCTGGTGGCGAAGACCGCCGGCAAGGGCGATCCGGAGCTCGACAAGCAATTGTCCGATCTGCCGGCCGAGAATCGGGCCAAGGCGGAGGCCGCCGCCAGGAAATGGCTCGGGACCAAATGACTTGACGCAATGACTTGACGTTAGCCCCCTCACAGGGCACCCAATCCCCAAACAGGCGCGTTTTAGCGCCATTTCCCCCGATCAAGACCGGAAGCTCATGCTGTATTCCGCAACTATCAACGTCATGGTCAAGGCCGCGCGCCGCGCCGGCCGCAGCCTCAAGCGCGATCTCGGCGAGATCGAGCATCTCCAGGTCTCGCTGAAGGGGCCGGCCAATTTCGTCTCGCTTGCCGACAAGCGCGCCGAGGAGATCCTCTACCAGGACCTCGCCAAGGCCCGGCCCGGCTACGGCTTCATCGGCGAAGAGGGCGGCACCCGCGAGGGCACCGACAAGAGCCACACATGGATCGTCGATCCCCTCGACGGCACCACCAACTTCCTGCACGGCATCCCGCAATTCGCCATTTCGATCGGCCTCGTACGCGAGGGCACGGTGATCGCCGGCGTGATCTACAATCCTGCGAATGACGAGCTCTACATCGCCGAGCGCGGCAAGGGCGCCTTCCTCAACGACCAGCGCCTGCGCGTGGCCGGCCGCCGCCAGCTCAACGAATGCGTGGTGGCCTGCGGCCTGCCCCATATCGGCCGCGGCGACCACGAGGAATTCCGCCGCGAGATGACCGCGATCCAGGACCGCGTCGCGGGCCTGCGCCGCTTCGGCGCCGCCTCCCTCGACCTCGCCTTCGTCGCCGCCGGCCGCCTCGACGGCTACTGGGAGCGCGATCTCCAGTCCTGGGACATCGCCGCCGGCATGATCATGGTGCGCGAGGCAGGCGGAACGGTGACCGACATCCCGACGCCGGGCGATCCGCTGGTGACCGGGCACGTCGTGTGCGGCAATGAGTTCGTGCACGGCGAATTGGTGAAGGTGTTGCGGAAGTAGGCGTAGCGCGAAGGCCCCTCCACGTCGTCATTCCGGGGCGCGCCTCTTGGCGCGAGCCCGGAATCCATTCATCCGCAGCGATTGTCTCGCGATGGATTCCGGGTTCGCGCTGACGCGCGCCCCGGAATGACGACGGAGGCTACGTCGGTCGCACCGGCGCCGGCGGCCCGTAGCCCTCGCCTTCCTCCGCCACCGTCTCCCGATCTCCCGCCAGCACGCGCTGCACCGAGACGAAGAACACCGGCACCATCAGCAGCGCCAGGATCACCACCGCGATCATGCCGCCCATCACGATGCTGCCGAGCGCCTGCTGGCTGGCGCCGCCGGCGCCGTGGGCGATGGCCATCGGCAGCACGCCGCAGATGAAGGCAAGGCCGGTCATCAGGATCGGGCGGAAGCGCAGGCGGCAGGCTTCGATCGTGGCGTCCACCAGCGGCTTGCCTTCCTTGCGCAGGTCCTTGGCGAACTCGATGATCAGGATCGCGTCCTTCGCGGCGAGGCCGATGATGGTGATCAGGCCGACGGTGAAATAGACGTCGTTGGGCAGCCCCCGCAGCATCGCCGCGATCACGGCGCCGACGATCCCGAGCGGCACGGTGAGCAGCACCGCGAGCGGAATCGTCCAGCTCTCGTAGAGCGCGGCGAGGCACAGGAACACCACGAACACCGAGAGCGCGAGCAGGAACGGCGCCTGCGAGCCCGACAGCTTTTCCTGGAGCGACTGGCCGGTCCATTCATAGCCGAAGCCGCGCGGCAATTTGCCGGCGAGGCGCTCCATCTCGGCGATGGCGTCGCCCGAGGTGAAGCCGGGCTTGGCTTCGCCGGAGATACGCACCGCCGGATAATAGTTGAAGCCGGCGATCTGCGTCGGGCCGCGCGCCCACTCCACCGTGGTGAAGGACGAGAACGGCACGAGCTGGCCGCGGCTGTTCTTGACGTTGTAGTTGAGGATGTCCTCGGTGCGCATGCGGTCGCGGGCGTCGGCCTGCACCACGACGCGCTGCATGCGGCCGCGGTTGGGGAAGTCGTTGATGTAGTTCGAGCCGAGATTGGTCGAGATCGTGTTGTTGATGTCCTCGAAGGTGACGCCGAAGGCGCCGGCCTTCTCGCGGTCGATCACGAGATTGACTACGCCGGCCTCGGGCAGGCCTTCGACATAGACCTTCTGCAGCACCGCGCTCGCGTTGGCCTCCGCGATCAGCTGGTCGGCGGCGCGCATCAGGGCCGGATAGCCCTTCTGGCCGCGGTCCTGGAGACGGAACGAGAAGCCCGAGGAGTTGCCGAGATTGTCGATCGGCGGCGGCTGCAGCGCCGAGATCTTCGCGTCGCGGATCGACGACGACAGATCCCGGTTGATGTCGGCGACGATCGCGGCGGCCGAATCCTTCGGCCCGCGCTCGGACCAGTCCTTCAAGGTGATGAAGGCCTGCGCGGTGTTCATGCCTTGACCGGAGAAGCTGAAGCCGGTGAGGAAGGTGACGTTGTCGACGCCCGGCCGCTGCGCCAGATATTTCTCGACCTTCTCGATCACGGCTTCGGTGCGAGGGTAGGACGAGTCCGACGGCGTCTGCACGTCGGTGGTGACGAAGCCCTGGTCGTCGACGGGCAGGAAGCCGCCGGGCAGGTTGACGAAGGCCCAGGACAGGCCGACGAGCAGTGCGACATAGACCAGCATGAGGCGGCCGGTGCGCTTCAGCGAGAAGCCGACGGTGCGGGAATAGCCTTCCCTGCCACCTTCGAGCATGCGGTTGAACCAGCCGAACACGCCCTTCTTCGCATGGCCGTGGCCGGCCGCGACGGGCTTGAGCAGGGTCGCGCACAGCGCCGGCGTCAGCGACAGCGCGAGGAAGGCGGAGAAGCCGATCGCGGCTACCATGGTCACCGAGAACTGGCGGTAGATGATGCCGACCGAGCCCGGGAAGAACGCCATCGGCACGAACACCGCCATCAGCACCAGCGTGATGCCGATGATGGCGCCTGATATCTGCGACATCGCCTTGCGCGTCGCCTCCTTCGGCGGCAGCCCCTCCTCGCTCATGATGCGCTCGACGTTCTCGACCACGACGATGGCGTCGTCGACGAGGATGCCGACCGCGAGCACCATGCCGAACATCGAGAGCATGTTGATGGAATAGCCGGCGAGCAGCAGCGTGGTGCAGGCGCCCAGAAGCGCCACCGGCACCACGATGGTCGGAATGATGGTGTAGCGGATGTTCTGGAGGAACAGGAACATCACCACGAACACCAGCACCACCGCTTCGACCAGCGTCGACAGCACCTTCTTGATCGAGGCCTCGACCACGGGCGTGATGTTGTAGGGGATCTCGTAGGAGATGTTGGCCGGGAAGAAGCGCGACAGCTCCTTCATCTTCGCTTCGACCGCGCTCGCGGTCGCCAGCGCATTGCCGGTCGGCGACATCAGCACGGACAGGCCCGCGGTCGGCTTGCCGTCGAGGCGGGTGTTGAACTGGTAGCTGAGGCCGCCGACCTCGATGCGCGCGACGTCGCGCAGGCGCACGGTCGAACCGTCGGCATTGGCGCGCAGGATGATGGCGCCGAATTCGTCAGGCGAGGAGAGCTGGCCCTTGACCAGCACCAGCGAGGAGGTGCGCTGGGTCGACGTCGACGGCTCGGCCCCGATGCTGCCCGAGGCGACCTGCGCATTCTGCGCTGATATCGCCTTGTTGACGTCGTCGGCGGTCAGTCCATAGCCGACGAGCTTGGCCGGATCGACCCAGACGCGCAAGCTGCGCTCGGTCGAATAGAGCGTGGCGCGGCCGACGCCGGGGATGCGGCGAATCTCGCCGAGCACGTTGCGGATCATGAAGTCGCCGAGGCCGACCTCGTCGAGGCTGCCGTCGGTCGAGTTCAGCGTGATGATCTGGAGCACCGCGCTCGAGGCTTCCTCGATCAGAATGCCCTGCTGGATCACCGCGCGCGGCAGGCGCGCCTCGACGCGCTTGATGCGGTTCTGCACCTCGACGGACGCCGCGCTGGTGTCGGTGCCCGGCACGAAATTGGCGATGATCTCGACCTGGCCGAGCGAGTCGCTGGTCGATTCGAAATTGAGGATGCCGGAGGCGCCGTTGAGCTCCTCCTCGATCAGGCGCGTGACGCTGTTGTAGAGGTTTTCCGGCGAGGCGCCGGGATAGCTGGTCGAGATCGAGATCGAGGGCGGCGCGATGATCGGATATTGCGCGATCGGCAGCAGCGGCACCGAGATCGCGCCGATCAGGCAGATGAAAAGCGCGACCACCCAGGCGAAGATCGGCCTGTCGATGAAGAAACTCGCCATTTGGCGCTTACCCTCGTTGTTTCATTAATCCTCATGGTGAGGAGCGCGGAACGCGCGTCTCGAACCATGAAGGCCCGGCTCTCGCCCGCGGCCATCCTTCGAGACGCCCGCTTCGGCGGGCTCCTCAGGATGAGGACGACACTTGCGGCGCGAGCGTTACCGCGTGAGCTTCTGGGCGTGCCGATTGTCCGCGGTCGCGTCCGCCTCCGACCAGGATTGCGGCTTGACCTTGTCGCCGGCCGCGAACTTCTGGAAGCCTTCGACCACGACCTTGTCGCCGGCCTTGAGGCCGTCGGTGACGAACCAGATGCCGTCCTGCACCGAGCCGGTGCGCACCGGCTGCACCGCAACGTGATTGTCGTCCTTGACGACGAACACCTCGCTGCCGCCGCCGCCGTTACGCTGGATCGCCTGCTGCGGCACCGCGATCGCGTCGGAATCGAGGCCCTGGTCGATGCGGACGCGGACATACATGCCCGGGAGAAGCTCGCGCTTGGGATTGCGGAACTCGCCGCGCAAGGTCACCTGGCCGGTATGGGCATCGACCTTGGCATCGGAGAACAGCAGCTTGCCGTCGAGCGAATAGAGCGTGTTGTCGTCCAGCACGAGCCGCACCTTGGCGGCATCGGCCGCGATGCGCTCGAGGTCGCCGCTCTCGAAGGCGCGGCGGAGCTGGTTGAGCTCGTTCACCGACTGGGTGAAATCGGCATAGATGTGATCGAGCTGCTGGATGGTGGCGAGATTGGTCTCGTTCTGCACCGCGAGCGCGCCTTCGCTGACGAGCGCAGCACCGACCACGCCGTCGATCGGCGCGCGCACGGTGGCATAGTCGAGATTGAGCTTGGCGCGCGCGAGGTCGGCCTTGCGGCCTTCGACCTCGGCATGGGCCTGGCGTTCGGTCGCGATCGCCTTCTCGTTCTCGGCTTCCGGCGCAGCGCGATCCTTGGTGAGGGTGGCGACGCGGTGCGCCTGCTGTCTCGCCTGCATCAACGCAGCCTCGGCCTTGGCCAGCGCCGCCTCGTTGGCCATCACCTCGACCTCGAACGGACGCGCGTCGATGCGATAGAGCGCATCGCCGGCCTTCACCTCGCTGCCCTGGCGGAACAGGCGTTCGACCACGATGCCGGAGACACGCGGCCGCACGTCGGAAACGCGCGTCGGCGCGATGCGGCCAGGCAGTTCGCGCACCACGGCACGCGGCTGCGGTTTGACGACGACGATGCTGACGTCAGGGTCGGCCGGCGGCGCGGCGGACACCGCGGAGCTGGATTCGTCGCAGGCCCCCAGCAGCGGCGCAAAGGCCGCGAGCATCATTGCAACGCATGCCGATCGCGCACGAAGTCCTGACATGAAGTGGGGTGCCCCGATGTTGTTGAAACTGATCACGCTCCGCGCGGGCCCATTCTGGGCCATTCCACGCGGCTGACGCCCTCAAAATAGAGTGGGCGTGCTGCGATGCAACGCATAGTGCAGGCGGCCCAATGTCACACGACCTATCGTGCTGAGTTCAGGGCGCTTTCCGGGTCTCACCGGATTGTGAGTCGAGTTCCATCACGGCGTGCTGCGACAGAAGAGCACAATCAGGGTGCGCGCTCTCTACGCCGGACTCATTCAGGCATTCTCTCTTGCAATCACGCCGAGGCAAAAGTCGATGAAGCTGCGCACTTTCGCGGGCTGATGCTGGCGTGATGGAAACAGCGCATAGAGCGGGAACATCTCGCCGGACCATTCGGGAAACAGGTCGATCAACGCTCCGCTTTCCACGAGGTGACTGCTGCCCAGCTGGAGAATCTGGGCGATGCCCGCGCCGGCTTCGCAAGCCGAAAGCATGGCGCCGACATCCGAGACCAGAACGCGGGCGGATACCTTCACTGGAAGTATCTCTTTTCCCTTGTGGAACTCCCAATCGAAAGGTCGCTGGTTTGCCGCGTCATAGAACCCGATACAATCGTGGTCCGGCACCTCGGACGGATGTCGTGGCCGGCCGTGCTGGGCGAGGTAAGCGGGCGCCGCAACCGTGAGAACACGGGTTTCGACGAGCTTGCGCGCGACCAATGAACCTTTCGGGGGTCTCCGAACCTCAGCGCCAAATCGAAGCCGCCAGCCCCAAGATCTCCGACCGCGTCACGCATCAGAAGCTCCAGTGACACTTCGGGATGCTGCTCCAGAAATTCCCTGATGTGGGATGACAAGACGATGCGCGAGAAGAACGGATCGACGTTGACCCGAAGCCGCCCGCGCACGATGCCGGCAGAGCCCGATGCCTCGATCGCCGCTTCTTCGATGCCGGCAAGGTGCGGTCCGACGCGCTCGTAAAAGCGCCGCCCCTCGTCTGTCAACGAGAGTGAGCGCGTCGTGCGTTCAAGCAGCCTGACCCCGACGCGCGCTTCCAGGCGCGATATTGCGCGGCTTACCGCAGAGGCGGTGAGGCCCAGCGCATCGGCCGCGCGCGCGATGGTGCCGGCCTCGATCACAGCCGAGAGGACAGTAACACCCGACAGCAGCCGTCCATCGAAGGGCATCGCAATTCCTGATTTGTATGAACGTCTATTCTGACATAACGGAAATTGGATCAGCAATCACGATCTGTCATCAGTGTCGCCATCGAAGACGCGGAGGCGAACATGACGAAACGGCTTTACTTTCCGAGCACTGAATCTTGCGCACGCTGGATGCTGCTAGGCGCGTCCATGGCGTCTCTGCTTTCGATCGCAACTTCTGCCGGAGCGCAAACGAACGCACTTCACACCGGCACAAAAAAGGAAGCGATCATGACGATGAAGCAAGACCTTGCGATGCGCGCGAAGGAGATTCATTGGCCGGAGGGCTTCAATCCCGCGACTGCCGATCTGTTTTCGCACAACGAGCTTCTCATCAATGCGTCATGCGAGAAGATCTGGGGTCACATCGTGGACGCCAGGAAGTGGCCGCAATGGTATCCGAACTCTGGCGGCGTCGAACTTCCCGAGGGCACGAAAGTACTGGGCGACGGTACGACGTGGCGCTGGAGCACGTTTGGCCTGTCGATCGAGAGCAAGGTACAAGAATACGTGCCGCATACGCGCCTCGGCTGGTACGGTTACGCGCCGGGGACGCGGCCGAGCTTCTATCATACCTGGTATCTGGCCCCTCAAGGCACGAGCTGCCTGGTCATAACGGATGAAGTTGGCGTGGGCAAAGATGCCGCCCACCTGCGAGAGACCGATGAGAGCCTGCTGCATCGTGGCCACGATCTATGGCTGGCGACATTGAAATGGGTCTCTGAGAGCAATTGACCGGTCACCGGGGACCGTACGCGGCATTCATGCGTGCGCGCCCTACCCCGCCGCCTTCATCCGGTAGTGGCTGACGCCCCATTCCGTTCCGTCGGCGTAGCCGAACAAGCCCGATGTCGCGAGGAAGAACCAGCGCCAGCGCCGCATCCACAAGGAGGTCTCGTCGCCATGGACCTTGCGCAGGGCCGCCTCGATCGCATCGCGATGGGCATCGAAATTGACGAGCCAGTCATTGGCGGTGCGCTGATAGTGCGTGCCGCTCCAGCACCATTCCTTCTCGACCGTGAAGATGTCGTCGAACTGCCTGACGAGGTGATGGCTCGCCATCAGCCCGCCGGTGAAGACGTGCTGCGCGATCCAGTCCTCGCGATTGGCCCGGTCGAACAGGTGGGAGCCGGAGCGATGGGTGACGATGTGCATGAACAGCCGCCCCTCGGGCGCGAGCCATGACCGCACGCGCGTCATCAGCTTGCGCCAGTTCATCACGTGCTCGAACATCTCGACCGAGACGATGCGGTCGAACTGGCCCTCGGGCGCGAACACGTTCATGTCGGCGGTGACCACGCGCAGGTTCAAGAGCCCGCGCAGCCGCGCCTCCCCCTCGACATAGGCCCGCTGCGCCTGCGAGTGCGACACCGCCGTTACCTTGGCATGCGGAAACTGCCGCGCCATCCAGAGCGACAGCGAGCCCCAGCCGCAGCCGAGCTCGAGGATGGTCTGCCCGTCGGCGAGACCAGCATGCGCAACGGTCTGGCGCAGCGCCTCCTCCTCCGCCTCCTGCAAGGTAGTCGCGTCGGTCGTGTAGAAGCAGGACGAGTATTTGCGGTTGGGGCCGAGCGCCTGCGCGAGGAAGCACGCGGGCGCCTCGTCATTCCCGGCATTGGCGGCATCGATGTCCTCGGCGATCGGCCGCAGCATCATGCGCCCGGCGAAGGCGGCCTCGTCGTCCGCGCCCAGGGCGGAGATGCGGTTCGCCGTCCGCGAGCACAGGCGCTGGATCGCGGCGCGAATCACGACATCAGGCAGCGGCACGCGTTCGGCCGTCCCGATGATCGCGGAAACGACGCTCATGCGGCCACTCCCCTGGTCATGTCTGGTTCGGGACGCGAAAGAAGGAGCGGGCAGGTTCGGGCGTCGCCGCCTGGCCGGATGCAGGCGAACGCCATCAGGACCGCGAGCAAGGGCGCGATGACGTCCAGTCCCCCGAGATCCGTCACCATGCAAAAAATCCGACCTAAACCTGCGGAATGCCGAAGTTTTGCAAAATAAGTCCTTATCAAAGCGCGGCTTCGGCTTTGGGTTCCGGAAGCTCTCCCCGAAATCGGCGCATCCGGCGCTTTTTTTGGGCCGGCGCTGTGCCATAGTGCGCACCGCAATCACGTTCGTAACGGATGACACCGGCCATGCCGTCTGGCGCCTCGCCCCGCTCCCCCATGGACATCGAATATACCAAGCTATCCTCGCCCAGCGTGTTCCTGGTGCGGATGCTGGTCTTCCTGGTGCTGTGCACGCTGGTCGGCGTGGTGCTCTACAAGCAGATCATCCAGGCTTTCTTCGCCAATCCGGGCCTCAACGCCCTGATCGGGGCGGTGCTGTTCATCGGCATCGTGCTGGCCTTCCGCCAGGTCATCCGGCTCTATCCCGAGGTCTCCTGGGTCAACAATTTCCGCATCGCCGATCCCGGCCTCGCCCCTGCCCGGCACCCAAAGCTGCTGGCACCGATGGCGATGATCCTGGGCGGCGAGCGCACCGGGCGGATGTCGATCACCCAGACCACGATGCGGCACCTGCTCGATTCGATCGCGACCCGCCTGGACGAGGCCCGGGACATCTCCCGCTACATGACCGGCCTGCTCGTCTTCCTCGGCCTGCTCGGCACCTTCTGGGGCCTGATCGAGACGGTCGGCTCGGTCGGCAAGGTGATCGACGGGCTCAAGGTCGGCGGCGATTCCGGCGCCCTGTTCGACACGCTGAAGGAGGGCCTCGCCGCCCCGCTCGGCGGCATGGGCATCTCGTTCTCCAGCTCGCTGTTCGGCCTCGCGGGCTCGCTGATCCTCGGCTTCCTCGACCTGCAATCGAGCCAGGCCCAGAACCGCTTCTACACCGACCTCGAAGACTGGCTCGCGACCACCGTGCGCGAATACGGCCGGGGCGATGTGACCGTGGCCGCCGGCGGCGGCGTCGCCAGCGGCGAGCTTCAGGCCGCCGTCGAGCGGCTGCGCTCCGTGCTCGAGGAGGGCAGCTCCAGCCGCGGCACCACGGCGGCGATGGCGAGCCTTGCCGAGGCCATCCAGGCGCTGGTCTCGCACATGCGCACCGAGCAGCAGATGATCCGCGAATGGGCCGACGGCCAGGGCGAGCAGAACCGCGAGATCCGGCGCCTCCTTGAGCGGCTCGCGCGCCAGCCCGAGAAGGGTTAGCGACATGGCTCTAGCGCGCGGCCGCCGCAGCGACGGCGCCTTCAACTACTGGCCCGGCTTCGTCGACGCGCTGTCGACGCTGGTGCTGTCGATCGTGTTCCTGCTGTCGGTGTTCCTGGTCGTGCAGTTCTTCCTGTCGCAGGAAGTGACCGGCAAGGACAAGGCGCTGGAGCAGCTCAACGCCAAGATCGCGCAGCTCAACGAGCTCTTGTCGCTGGAGAAGCTCGGCAAGCTCACGCTCGACGACCAGGTCTCGCAATTGAAGGCCGGCCTCGCCTCGGCGGAGTCCGAGCGCGACCGCATCAAGGGCCTCTATGACGGCTTAGCTGCCGCCGGCAACGACGCGCAGGGCAAGTCCACCGAGCTTGGCAAGGCGCTGGATTCGGAGAAGGCGGTGTCGGCGCGGGCGCTGGCGCAGATCGAGGTGCTGAACCAGCAGATCAGCGCGCTGCGGCGGCAGCTCGCGGCACTGGAAGAAGCGCTCGACGCCAGCGAGAAGCGCGACAAGGAATCGCAGAACCGGATCGCCGATCTGGGGTCTCGCTTGAATGTCGCGCTGGCGCAGCGCGTGCAGGAATTGTCGCGCTACCGCTCGGAATTCTTCGGGCGCTTGCGCGCCATCCTCGGCAACCGCCCCGACATCCGCGTCGTCGGCGACCGCTTCGTGTTCCAATCCGAAGTCTTCTTTGACACCGGCCAAGCAACCTTGCTGCCAGAGGGGCGCGCCGAGCTCGACACCGTGGCGAACGCGCTGATCGAGCTCGACAAGAAGATCCCGACCGAGATCGCCTGGGTGCTGCGCGTCGACGGCCATACCGACGTGCGCCCGGTGAGCGGCGCGAACTTCAAGTCGAACTGGGACCTGTCCGCGGCGCGCGCGATCTCGGTGGTGCAGTACCTGATCTCGCTCGGCGTGCCGGCCCAGCGCCTCGTTGCCGCCGGCTTCGGCGAATTCCAGCCGCTCGACACCGCCAATACGGAGGACGCCTACAAGCGCAACCGCCGCATCGAGCTGAAGCTGACGGAGCGGTAGGGTGTCGGATACACCACAGCTCGTCATTGCCGGGCTTGACCCGGCAATCCATCAAGGAAGATTCTTTCGACGTGGATGGATGGCCGGGTCGAGCCCGGCCATGACGAGTGTCCACCGATGATCCACCTCCGCCCCTACCGCCCCGAGGACGAGGCCGCCGCCATCGACCTCTGGCATCGCACCTGGCAGCAGGCCTATCCGCAGATCGACTTCGCCGCGCGGCTGGACTGGTGGCGCGAGCGCTGGCGCAAGGATCTGGTGCCGAAGGCCTCGATCGTCGTCACCGAGCAGGATGGCGCGCTGACCGGCTTCGTCACCATCGACGGCGAAGGCTATCTCGACCAGCTCGTGGTCGATCCCGCATCCTGGGGTTCGGACGCGGCACGGCTGTTGGTGGACGAGGCCAAGCGCCTGTCGCCTTCAGGCGTCACGTTGCTCGTCAACAAGGACAACGCCCGCGCCATCCGCTTCTACGAGCGCAACGGCTTTGCCCATGCCGGCGACGATTTGAATCCGACCTCGGGTCGGCCAGTGCTGAAGATGGTGTGGAGGCCGTAGAGGTTTGCTGCCCACCCCACCCTCCGCTGTCATGCCCCGGCTTGGCCGGGGCATCCAGTACGCCGCGGCTTATCGGTTGATCACTATCGTCGCGGAGTACTGGATTCCCCGCCTTCGCGGGGAATGACACCGTAAGTGAGGCTGCGCTCAGCGCCTTACGCCCCCTCGAACTGCAGCCTCGCCAGCCTCGCATAGAGACCGTTCGCGGCCACGAGCTCGGCATGCGTGCCCTGCTCGACGATCTTGCCGTGGTCCATCACCAGGATGCGGTCGCAGGACAAGACGGTTGCGAGGCGGTGCGCGATCACCAGCGTGGTGCGGTGGCGCATCAACTCTTCCAGCGCGGTCTGCACCAGCGTCTCGCTTTCGGCATCGAGCGCGGAGGTGGCTTCGTCGAGCAGCAGCAGCGGCGCATCGCGCAGGATCGCGCGCGCGATCGCGATGCGCTGGCGCTGGCCGCCGGACAGCGTCACGCCGCGCTCGCCGAGCGGGGAGTCGAAACCTTCGGGCAGGCGGCGGATGAACTCGGCGGCATGCGCGAGTTCGGCGGCGCGCTCGACCTCGGCATCGGTCGCATCGGGCCGGCCGAAGCGGATGTTCTCGCGGGCACTCGCGGCGAACACGCTCGATTCCTGCGGCACCAGCGCGATACGGGAACGGAAATCACGCGGATCGGCCGACCTGACCGGCACGCCGTCGAGCGAGATCGCGCCGCTGCGCGGATCGTAGAAGCGCAGCAGCAGATGGAAGATCGTACTCTTGCCGGCGCCGGACGGACCGACGATCGCGACCTTCTCGCCGGGCCGCACGGTGAACGACACGGCGTCGAGCACCTTGACGTCGAGCCGCGCCGGATAGGCGAAGCTGACCTGGTCGAACCCGACCTCGCCGCGCGCCGGCACCGGCAACGCGCGCGGGGTCGCGGGCGCCTTGATGTCGGGCTGCACATGCAGGATCTCGAACAGGCGCTCGGCAGCGCCGGACGCCGCCGAGACCTCGCCCCAGACCTCGCTGAGCTGGCCGAGGCCGGCGGCCGCGAACGCGGCATAGAGCACGAACTGGCCGAGCCGGCCCGGCGAGATCGCGCCGGTGAGCACGTCGCGCGAACCGATCCAGAGGATCGCGACCACGCTTGCGAACACGATGAAGATGATGATGGCGGTGAGCACGGCGCGCGCCTGTGTCGAGGTGCGCGCGGCCTCATAGGCCTGCTCGACCTCGCCGCCGAACCGCTTCTCGGCAAACCGCTCGCTGGTATAGGCCTGCACGGTGCGGATCGCGCCGACCAGCTCGCCCGCATAGGCGGAGGCCTCGGCGAGCGTGTCCTGCGCATTGCGCGACAGACGCCGCACCCAGCGCCCGAAAGCGACCAGCGGCAGCACGATCAGGGGAATGGCCAGCAGCACGAAGCCCGACAGCTTCGGGCTGGTGATCACCATCATCGCCGCGGCGCCGAAGAACATCATCAGGTTGCGCAGCGCGATCGACACCGAGGCGCCGACGGCGGATTTGATCTGGGTGGTGTCGGCGGTGAGCCGCGAGATCAGTTCGCCGCTGCGCGCGGAATCGAAGAAGGCGGGCGAGAGCGACAGCAGATGAGCGAAGACGTCGCGCCTGAGGTCGGCGACGATGCGCTCGCCGATCGTCATCACGAGGTAGTAGCGCGCGGCGCTCGCCAGCGCGAGCACGGCGACGACCGCGATCATCACCGAGAAATAGCTGTTGATCAGCTCGATGCCCTCAGGCGTCAGGCCGAAATCGATCATCCGGCGCACCGCGACCGGCACCAGCAGCGTGGTCAACGCGGCGATCGTGAGCGCGACGAAGGCCAGCGCGGCCCGGCCGCGATAGCGGGCCACATAGGGCGCGAGCGCCAGCAGCGGCCGCAGCTTGGCGCGGCCCTTGGCGGGCTGCTCGATCAGCTCGGCTTCGATGGACGGGGCCTCAGGCGGCGCGGCATCGCGCTCGTCGCGGTACTGGTCGTCAAGCCGTTCCACAGCGCTCATGAGATCGGACCCAGGGAGACAGATGTGATCCACATAGGCCGGTGCGGGGGGAGTGGCAAATCCGGGATGTCCCTTAGGGGGCGGCCCGGTTCTCCTTTGCCCACAATGGCTTGTTTTGAAGGGTCCTGTGGGGTATAGAGCCGGCCAAATCCGTCATTCGATAGCCACTCAAGCAAGGCGCCGGTCGCCCCAGGGAATTGCCATGAAAGCCGAAATTCATCCGAATTATCATACGATTAAGGTCGTGATGACCGACGGAACCGAGTACCTGACCCGCTCGACCTGGGGCAAGGAAGGCGACACTCTGAACCTCGACATCGACCCGAAGTCGCACCCGGCCTGGACCGGCGGCAACGCCCAGATCATGGATCGTGGCGGCCGCGTCTCGCGCTTCCAGAAGAAGTTCTCGGGCTTCCTCAAGAAGGATTGATCCGGCCGTTTCGGCCGCGACGAAAAACGCCCCCGGGAAACCGGGGGCGTTTTTGTTTTTTCGGCTGTCATTCCGGGGCGGCTCGCAGAGCCGAACCTCAGGTGCGCAATTGCGCACCGGGGAATCTCGAGATTCTCTGGTGCGCAAGTGCGCACCATAGTTCGATGCTTCGCATCGCCCCGGAATGACGAAATCGCTTACCGCTCGAACGCGGCCTTCAGCGCGTTGAGGTGCGGCACCAGCGGGTTGCCGATCGCGATGTGCTCGGCCGGCGGGGTGTGGATGGTGGTGTCGAGGCGGCGCACGCGGGTCTGCAGGCTCATCGAGCGGTGGATCAAATCCTGCAGCTGCAAGGGCAGCTTCTCGATGGTGTCGGCGGGGCCCGGATCGGCCGCGCTGAGCTTGACCTTGGTCTTCTCGCGGTTGGCTTGGACCAGCGTCATCTCGCCTTCCTTCACCGCGCGGTGCAGCAGCAGCCAGGAGGCGAGCTGCATCAGGCGGGTGGTCAGGCGCATGCTCTCGGTCGCGTAGGTGAGGCTGACGGCGCGATCGAGCGCCTTGGCCTCGGTGCGGCCGGCACCGTCGAGATAGGCGGCGGTCTCTTCGACGAGGTCCATGCCCTCGCGGAACAGCGTGCCGAACGCCGCAGAATTGGTGAACCGCTCGCTGAGTTGAACGAGAGCGCCGTCGGCCTGCAAACGTTCCATGGTTAACGCCCCTTACGCAACTGTTTACCTGTCCGGCTTTGCGCCGGCTTATGATGAACAAATCATTGCGCGGGCGGGACGCGGAGTCCAGCGACAAGCACGGATATGGTTTCCGCGGGTCTTTCCTCGGAATTCAACCGCAACGAGACGCAAAAAAGAGCCGCCGGAAGACCGGCGGCTTTGAAAGTTGATAACAGGGAGGCGTCAAACAGAGTGGACAGGAGCCACTCGGTGTCCAAACGAGGACAGTTCTAGTCATAAACCCGAAAGCTTAATCGACCGTAAACGAACTAATTTTTTGAGATTTCGTTAGCCATGTCGGTCAGTGGCCGAGTGCACTGCGGAACAAAACCCTCTCCGTCGCCCCGGCGAAGGCCGGGGCCCATAACCACAGGGTGGAGTTGTCGCGCCAGCTGGTAATTACGAGTGATCGCCAAATGACTTGCACGGAGCATGGGTCCCGGCCCCCCGTGCGCAATTGCGCACTAGGCCGGGACGACAACGATTACGACTTGAAAATACTGTTCGCCGCATCGCGCGAGGCGCGCTTCTTCGCGGCAGCTTCTTCCAGCCTTGCGATCTCGGTCTTGAGCAGGGCGACGCGCTCGGTCAGTTCCTCCACGGACAAAAGTGAGAGATCCTGTCCGATTTCATGCGTGATCTTCTTGCGCGGGCGGTCGTCGTCTTCCGTCGCCATGATCGTTCCTCCTGCGTTCGCACCGGTCACACGGCTGAGGCGGTTGCCAGCTTGGACCGCGCTGGCTAAGCAATGGCCTCGTTTCCTCCCGCACCTTTGCTCAAGGACACATCATGGACAAGCTGCCCGCGCAAATGACCGTGGTCGCCATCTCCAAGCCCGGCGGACCGGAGGTGCTGGTGCCGGAACAGCGGGCGCTGCCGCAGCCCGGTCCCGACGAGATCCTGGTCAAGGTGCAGGCCGCCGGCGTCAACCGGCCCGACGTGGCGCAGCGCTCCGGCGCCTATCCGCCGCCGCCCGGCGCCAGCGACCTGCCGGGCCTCGAGATATCAGGTGAAGTCGTCGCCGTCGGCAGCAATGCCAAGCGGCACAAGATCGGCGACAAGGTGATGTCGCTGGTCGCCGGCGGGGGCTATGCGCAGTACTGCATCGCCCAGGACGCCCAGGCGATGAGCGTGCCGCCGGCGCTGTCGATCAAGGAAGCCGGCGCATTGCCGGAAACCCTGATGACGGTCTGGCACAACGTGTTCGAGCGCGGCGGCCTCAAGGCCGGCGAGACGCTGCTGATCCATGGCGGCTCCTCCGGCATCGGCACCATGGCGATCCAGCTTGCGAAAGCCTTTGGCGCGAAAGTGTTCGTCACCGTGGGCTCGCAGGACAAGATCGATGCCTGCCTCAAGCTCGGGGCCGACCGCGCCATCAACTACAAGACCGAAGACTTCGTCGCCGTGGTGAAGGCAGAGACCGGCAATGCCGGCGTCAACCTGATCCTCGACATGGTCGCCGGCGAGTATGTGGACCGTAACTACGACGCCGCCGCGGTCGACGGCCGCATCGTCCAGATCGCGACCCTCAACGGCCCAAAGGTCAGCGTCAACATCGCCAAGGTCATGGTCAAGCGCCTGACCCATACCGGCTCGACGCTGCGCCCCCGTAGTAATGCGGACAAGGCGGCGATGGTGGCCGCGATCGAGGCGAAAGTGATGCCGCTTCTGCGCGAAGGCCGGGTCAAACCGGTGATGGACAGCGCTTTCCCGCTGGAAAAGGCGGCCGATGCCCACCGGCGCATGGAGACGAGCGCACATATTGGCAAAATTGTGTTGGAGGCATAGGCCTCTGACCCACAGGGCAAGGCGGAAACCCTTTGATTTTCCTCGCTTTCGTGGCATCTATCGCGACGCACCGAACCAATTCTGTCCGGTCTGAAATCGCCTTGCACACGAAGTTTGCGTCGAACGCGGAGAACTGACCTTGCGTCTGATCAGGTGCCTCGCGCCCATCGCGCTGGGCCTCATGATTGTTGTCGCCGCGCTCCCGGCGCGCGCGCTCGACGCCGTCAGCGTCCGCGGTGACGCGCCCGCGATCGACCTCACCGGCGTGCTCGAGCATCAGCGCAGCGATGCCGACCGCATCCAGGTCTCGACCGCGCCCGGCACCGACGGCATCGTCCGCCGCATCGAGGTGCGCGCCCGCGAGGGCGGCCAGAACTGGGTGGTGTTCGCGCTCGCCAACAACACCGACGACCAGCTCGACCGCCTGATCGTCGCCCCGCATTACCGCATCGTCTCGTCAGGCCTGCTGTGGCCCGACCTCGGGCTGTCGCGCATCGCGACCATCACGCCCTCGACCGGCGACCGGCCGGAGCGGCAGGAAAGCCCGACCGCCGACGTCTTCCGCGTCACGCTCGACCCCGGCGCGGTCATCACCTTCGTCGCCGAGCTGCGCACCGACAAGCTGCCGCAACTCTATCTGTGGGAGCCCGAGTCCTACAAGGACAAGGTCAACTCGTTCACGCTCTACCAGGGCATCGTAATCGGCATTTCGGGGCTCCTGGCTCTCGTCCTCACCATCCTGTTCGTCGTCAAGGGCAGCATCATGTTCCCGGCGGCCGCGGCGCTGGCCTGGGCGGTGCTGGTCTATATCGGGGTCGATTTCGGCTTCTGGGGCAAGGTGCTCGACATGTCGAACAACGCCGAGCGCATCTGGCGCGCGGCGGGTGAAGCGATCCTGGCGGCGACGCTGCTGGTGTTCCTGTTCGCCTATCTCAACCTCAGTCGATGGCACGTGCGCTATTCGCACATTACGGTGGGCTGGCTCGCCTTCCTCGGCTCGCTGGTCGCACTCGCGCTGTTCGACCCGGCGGTGGCCTCCGGCATCGCGCGCATCTCGCTGGTGCTGATCGCCTTCGCCGGCTTCGCGCTGATCGTCTATCTCTCCACCCACGGCTTCGACCGCGCGGTGCTGTTGATCCCGACCTGGTTCCTCCTCGTGGTCTGGGTGGTCGCGGCCGGCATGACGGTGGCAGGCTCCGTCACGAACGACATCGTCGGCCCGGCGCTGCTCGGCGGCCTCGTGCTGATCGTGATGCTGATCGGCTTCACGGTGATGCAGCACGCCTTCGCCGGCGGCGGCGCCACCACCGGCGTCGTCTCCGACATCGAGCGGCGCGCACTGGCGCTCGCCGGTTCCGGCGATCTGATCTGGGACTGGGACGTTTCCGCCGACAAGGTCTTCACCAGCCCCGAGACCGAAGCCCTGCTCGGCCTCAAGCGCGGCACGCTGGAAGGCCCGGCGGCATCGTGGCTGGAAGTGCTGCATCCGCTCGACCAGGACCGTTTCCGCGCCGCGCTCGACAGCGTGCTCGACCAGCGCCGCGGCCGCCTGGTGCAGGATTTTCGCCTGCGCACGCCGGACGGTCACTTCATGTGGTTCGCGCTGAAGGCGCGGCCGGTGGTCGGCTCCGACGGCGAGGTCTCGCGCGTGGTCGGCACGCTCACCGACGTCACCGAGCTGCGCAACGCCGAGGAGCGCCTGCTGCACGATTCCGTGCATGACAACCTCACCGGCCTGCCCAACCGCAAGCTGTTCATGGACCGGCTGGGTGGGGTCGCGCATTTCGCCAAGACCATGCCGACGCTGCGGCCGACGCTGATGGTGATCGACCTCGACCGCTTCAAGCAGGTCAACGATTCCGTCGGCATCGCTGTCGGCGATTCCATCCTGCTGACGCTGGCCCGCCGCCTCACCCGCATCCTGAAGCCGCAGGACACGCTGGCGCGGCTCGCCGGCGACCAGTTCGGCCTGATCCTGCTCTCGGAGCAGGATCCCGCCCGCATCACCGCCTTCGCCGAGACCATCCGCAAGACCATCCGCGCGCCGATCGCCTTCAACGAGCGCGAGATCTTTCTCACGGCCTCGATCGGGCTCGCGCTTTCCGATCCTCAGACGCAGTTGACGGACGAGATCATCAAGGATGCCGAGCTGGCGATGTATCACTCCAAGCGCATCGGCGGCGACCGCATCGACGTCTACAAGCCGGCGATGCGCGCCCGCAAGACCGACCGCCTGACGCTGGAGAGCGAGCTGCGCCGCGCCATCGAGCGGCAGGAGCTCACCATCCTCTACCAGCCGATCGTGCGGCTGGAGGACCGCTCCGTCGCGGGCTTCGAGGCGCTGGCGCGCTGGGACCACCCCAAGCTCGGACGCATGGCGCCGTCAGAATTCATCACCATCGCGGAAGAGACCGGCCTGATCGTCGACCTCGGCATGTTCGTGCTCGACCAGACCGCAAAGCAGCTCTCTATCTGGCAGCGCGCGATGCGCTCGCGCGAGCCGATCTTCGCATCCGTCAACGTCTCCTCGCGGCAATTGCTGCGCCATGACCTGATCCACGACATCCGCACCGTGCTGTCGCGCTCCTCGGTGGCGCGCGGCACGCTGAAGCTCGAATTGACGGAATCGCTGGTGATGGAGAATCCGGAGCACGCGGCGCAGATGCTGACGCGCATCCGCGAGCTCGGCACCGGGCTGTCGCTCGACGATTTCGGCACCGGGCACTCCTCGCTCGCCTATCTCCAGCGCTTCCCGTTCGACACCATCAAGATCGACCAGTCGTTCGTGCGCACCACCAACCGCGGCACCCGTCCGGTGATCCTGAAGTCGATCATCGCGCTCGCGCACGACCTCGGCATGGACGTGGTGGCGGAAGGCGCCGAGACCGATTCCGACGCGGTCGAGCTCTACCAGATGGGCTGCGAATACGCGCAGGGCTTTGCCTTCGGCGAGCCGATGGACGCCGATGCGGCGATGCGCCTGCTGACGGAAGTGCGGCTGGAAGCGGCGAGCTAACCTCCCTCTCCCTTTTTTGAGGCGCCGCCCGCGAAGCGCGCGGGGTGAGGTGCCGATGAGGCCGTGCTTGATCCAGATCAATGGGCCTCTGCTCAACCGCCGCGAAAAATGGCGCGCAGCATTCGATCCAGAACGGTTTCGTCATCGAGGTCGTTGGGCTCACCACTGTCGTTCTCGGCGTGCCCACACGCGTCAAGCGCAACGGCTCGGATGAGCAAACCAAGCGTCCTTCTCAGGAGTCACGGATGACCCGGCACCTTTTCTACGCGATCACCCTCATAGGCACCGGAATGTTCCTCGCCTCGTCGGCCGAAGCAGTGACGGCTGCACGATGCGAGGATCGAGGCGCAAACTGCGTCGGCACATGTGCCGACTACACCGGCGGGGCCGGTGACGTTCGGGGCCGCCAGAACGTGTGCGTGCGCGCCTGCGACCGGCAGACGACCCGATGTCTGATACGAGCACACGCCGCCGACGAACGCTGGCCCCGTGAGCGCCAATGAAGGCCTTGGTTCGGCACCGCGGCTAGCGGCAACCGTTCTCACGCTCGCGGCGGATCGCGCGTCCACCTGATCTAGCTCGGCCTGCGGCGCAACCCCATGACCAAGCCGAGACCAACCAGTAGCGAAATCGCCGCAAGACCGCCCCAGACCATTCCCGCCTGCTCGAGATAGACGTCCTGCGAGACCGGGTCGTAGCAGCGGCCGAGCTCGTTAAAGCAGTTGCGCCAGCGCCAGTAGCGGGCCTCGAAGGCCAGCGCGAAGAGCACGCCCAATCCGATCAGCGCTGCGCCAGAAACCCCCTCAGCCAGCGCAGGATCATGCGGCTCGCTACCACCGTTTCTGCGACTTCTGCTTCCTGAATCGCACGCTCTGGCCGTCCGGCATCCGTGTCGCCACGAACCCGGCGGCGAGGCAGGCCTCGCGCTGCGGCATCTGGATGTCGGGGCTGCGCAGGCTGTCCCACCATGAGGCGCGGTTCGCCGCGCGCGGCAGGGCCGCGCCGATGATCTCCTCGATCTGTTCAAAGCTCAGCACGAATTCGTCCTGCTTCTGCCGCAGCAGATAGTCGCGCAACGCGTCGTAGTCGTTCACCGTCGTCCTCTCGTCCGAAGCCGGGTTTGCCCGATCAGGCCTGCCCAAAACCGTGAGCCGCATCAACCGTTTCTTAACTCATTGCGGCAGTGCCGTCCTACCTTAAACACTACTCAAGCTTTCGGGCGCATCCACTAGGATCGGGAGCAAACGATGCTGTCTGGATGGCGCGAAGTCATGGCCCGCCGGCCGTGGCGAGTCTCGGCGAAATTGCTGATCATCTCGTCCGTGGTGACGGTGATCGGCTTTTCCGCCATTTGCGTCAACGTCATGCTCGACATGCGCCGCGGCGAGGAGGCGCTCGCCCGCCAGACGCTGGAAAACCTGGCGACGACCATCGAGTCCGACGTCAGCCGCAACATCGAGATCTACGACCTGTCGCTGAAGGCGGTCGCCAACAACATGCTGCTGCCCGAGCTCGCGACAGTCTCCAAGACGGTCCGCCACCTCATCCTGTTCGACCATGCGACCACGGCACGGCATTTCGGCGCGATCCAGGTATTCGATCCCGACGGCAGGCTGACCATCGACGCCTCCTCGCTCGATCCCCTGCCTGAGGTCAGGAGCGACGAGGATTACTTCAGGGTTCATCGCGACAATCCGGAAGCCGGGCTCTTCATCAGCCGGCCGATGCTGTTCCGCGGCGCCTATTCCATCGTGCTCAGCCGGCGCATCAGCGACACCGACGGCGGCTTCCTCGGCGTCGTCGCCGGCTCGATCCGCTTCAGCTATTTCCACGAATTGTTCGAGCGCCTGAGCCTGGACCCTGACGACACCATCACCGTGCTCAGGCGCGACCGCACAATCATCATGCGGCGGCCGTTCGATCTCGATGTGATCGGCAAGAACCTCGCCGAGCGGCCGGCCTGGAAGGCCGACAATCTGAAGGTCGGCAGCGCGTTCGCCGGACAGGGCCCGGTCGACGCGACCCCGCGGCTCTACGTCCGCAGCAGCGGGTCCAGTCCGCTGTTCGTGGTGGCCGGCAAGCCGCTGAGCGCCGTGTTCGCACTGTGGCAGAAGGAGGCAATCCGCATCGGCGCCGTGGTGCTGGCGCTTGCGCTGTTCGTGCTGGGATCGACGCTCGTGCTCGCACGCGAGATCGGCCGACGCGCCGAGGCCGAGCGCAAGCTCGAGGAGATGGCAACGACGGACGCGCTCACCGGCCTGAAGAACCGCCGCAAGTTCGATGCTGTCATCGACGTTGAATGGCGGCGCGCGATGCGCCAGAAGACGCCGGTCGCGCTCCTGATGATCGATGCCGATCACTTCAAGACCTACAACGACACGTTCGGCCACCAGGCCGGCGACCAGCTGCTGGTCGGCATCGCCATCTGCATTTCCGATTCGGTGAGCCGCGCCGGCGACTGCGCCGCGCGCTATGGCGGCGAGGAATTCGCGGTGCTGCTGCCGAACACCTCCATCACCGAGGCCTTCAGGATCGCCGAGGCGATCCGCGGCAAGGTGCTGGGCTGGTCCGACGATACGGCGACGTCGACGGTCTCCTGCGGCATCGCCAGCCTCGTCCCTGCCGCCGGCATGGACTGGTCGATCCTGGTCGCCGCCGCCGACAAGGCGCTCTATGCCGCCAAGGCCGGCGGCCGCAACCAGTCCGTGGTCGCGAGCCTTCCGAAGCTGTCGCTGGTGGCGTGAGGAGCGGCGCGTCGTAAGCGGTGCCGCACACCACACTCACGGTGTCGTCCCGGCGCAGGCCGGGACCCATACCGCGTGATCTATCGTTGCGGACGATAGCAGTACCGAACGACGAATCTTCGCCAAACCACTCCCTGGGGTTATGGGTCCCGGCCTTCGCCGGGACGACATCGTGGAGGGATGGTGGCTTCCCAAACTCGAGATGCGTGCGCGGAAATAGCCCCGCGCTACTGCCCCAGATACTTCTTCATCTCCGCGATCAGTCCGTCGCGCAGCTCGGGGCGCTTCAGGCCGTATGCGATGTTGGCGCGGAGGAAGCCGGGCTTGGAGCCGCAATCATGGCGCTCGCCCTCGAATTCGACGCCGTAGAATTTCTGCGACCTGGCGAGGCCGATCATGGCGTCGGTGAGCTGGATCTCACCGCCGGCGCCGCGCTCCTGGGTCTCCAGGATCTTGAAGATCTCCGGCTGGAGGATGTAGCGGCCGGTGATGGAGAGGTTGGAGGGCGCGGTGCCCTTGGCCGGCTTCTCGACCATGCCGTCGACCTCGAACATCTTGCCGCTGCGCTTGCCGACGCCGCAGATGCCGTATTGATGGGTGAGATGGTCGGGCACCGCCTCGACCGCAACCAGGTTGGATTTCTCGCCGAGCGAGGATGCCATCTCGATCATCTGCTTCAGGCAGCCCGGCGTGTTGAGCACGAGCTCGTCGGGCAGTACGACCGCGAACGGCTCGTTGCCGACGATGTCGCGCGCGCACCAGACCGCGTGGCCGAGGCCGAGCGGCGCCTGCTGGCGGGTGAAGCTGACGGCGCCGGCTTCCGGCTGGTTCTGCGCCAGGATCTCCTGCTCGGCCTTCTTGCTGCGCGCAGCCAGCGTCGCGTCGAGCTCGAACATCTTGTCGAAATGATCTTCGATGACATTCTTGTTGCGGCCGGTGACGAAGATGAAGTGCTCGATGCCGGCTTCCCTCGCCTCGTCATAGACGTACTGGATCAGCGGCTTGTCGACGATGGTCAGCATTTCCTTCGGCATCGCCTTGGTGGCGGGCAGGACGCGGGTGCCGAGGCCGGCGACGGGGAATACGGCTTTGCGAATTTTCATGGGATCGATCGAATACCTGAGGACGTGAACGGAGCAATGTGATCTTGCTAGCTTGTTTGCAGCCGCTAACAAAGGCGGATGTGGGGCCTCGCCCTCATGGAGTTGAGAAAAAGGCCGACACCAAAATTTCATCTTTGTTAGGCTATTGGCAACCGCACCGGGCCTCCTGATGGCGGATTTTTGGCCGGACAGGTGGGACATGATGCAATCAGTGGCAGGGCTGGCAAAACGTGCTGGATCCGTGACCAGCGGAGCGTTGGTTGCGGCTGCCTTGCTGCTGCCGGCTTGCGCGCAGGCCCAGGCGCAGAACGGCCTGTCGAACCTGTTCGGCGGTATTTTCTCCGGCTCGAATCCGGCGCCTGCGCAAGCCCCGCCAGGCCCCGGCGGCGCGCAAACAGGAGCCCAACCTTGGAGCGGCGAGGACGGTGCCTCGGGCCATCCGCTGATGACGGCGGCGGCGATCCGCGAGGCCGCCGGCAATTTCAACAATTGCGTTGCAGGGATGTGGCCCGATGCCGCACGGCGCGGCATCACCCAGGAAAATTTTCAAAGCTTCACCGCAGGGCTCGCGCCCGACCTGCGCATCATGGACCTGATGGACTCGCAGCCGGAGTTCACCAAGTCGATCTGGGACTATCTCGACATCCTCGTGAACGACAACCGCCTCGCCAAGGGCCGCGAGGTGCTCGCCAAGTACAAGGCGCAGTTCGATGCCACCGAGAAGGCCACTGGCGTCGATCGCTACATCATCGCCTCGATCTGGGGCATCGAGTCCAATTACTCGACGCAGATGGGCGACCGCAGCGTGCTGCAATCCACTGCGACGCTCGCCTGCATCGGCCGCCGCCAGGCCTATTTCAAGGACGAATTCCTCTCCGCGCTGGAGATCCTCAATCGCGGCGATCTGCGCCCTGAGCAGATGCGCGGCTCCTGGGCCGGCGCCTTCGGCCCGACCCAGTTCATGCCGACCGCGTTCAAGCGCTTTGCCGTGGACGGCGATGGCGATGGACGGCGCGACGTCGTCGACAATCCCACCGACCTGATCGCTTCCACCGCCAACAACCTGAAGAAGGACGGCTGGCAGGCCGGCCAGACCTGGGGCTTTGAGGTCGTGGTGCCCCAGGGATTCAACTACATGCAGGCCGACCGCGCCAAGGCGATGCCGATCGCGCAGTGGGAGAAGCTCGGGCTCAAGCGCCCGACCGGCCAGCCCTTCCCGCATCCGGCCGAGAAAGCCTATCTGCTGGCGCCGGCGGGCGCGCAAGGGCCGGGCTTCCTGATGCTCCAGAACTACCGGGTCATCATGAAGTACAACCCGGCCGAGGCCTATGCGCTGGCGATCGGTCATTTCGCCGACCGCCTGCGCGGCGGGGCGCCCTTCGTGCAGCCCTGGCCGCGGCAGGAACGCGAGCTGTCGCGGACCGAGCGGCTGGAGCTCCAGCAGCTGCTGGCCCAGCGCGGCTTCTACAAGGGCACCCCGGACGGCCAGTTCGGCGGCCAGACCCGGGAGGCGCTGCGCAACTTCCAGGCCTCGATCGGGGTCCCCGCCGACGGTTTTGCCTCCTCGGACGTGCTGGAACGGCTGCGCGGACGGTAGAATCGGGCCGAAAGTAACCCTGAACGGGGATTTTGCCTGCCGGCCTTGACGGGAGCCGCTGTTCCCCGGTGTATGGCCAAAGAATCTGCAACGGAATCTGCCCGTTTGGCGCCTGATTCCGTTATTATATCGAGCCTATCCAGACCCCGTTGCGCGTGCCCGAGATCGCATGTCGAAGAAGTCCCTGTTCAAGGCGCTGACCGAGACCGGCCCGTTGATCGCGCTGGGGACGGCGCTTGCGATTCTGGTGTCGGTCGCAGGACCCGCCTCGGCGCAATTCTTCAACTTCCCCGGCTTCGGCGGCCCGCCGCAGCGCTCGGCGCCGCCGCCACCGCGTAGCGGTGGAGGTGGAGGCGGCGGCGGCTGGTTCGGCGGCGACTTCTTCGCGCCGTTCCAGCAGCAACAGCCGCAGGCGCCGCGCCAGGATTTTTCGCGCGCGCCGGCGCCCGCCAAACGCGACACGATCCCGGACAAGAACGTGCTGGTGATCGGCGACGCCATGGCCGACTGGCTCGCCTACGGCCTGGAAGACGCCTACAGCGAGCAGCCCGACATGGGCGTGATCCGCAAGCACAAGACCACGTCCGGCCTGATCAAGTACCAGCCGAAGGGCGAACCTTCGGACTGGGCGGCTGCTGCCAAGGGCATCCTCGAGACCGAGAAGCCCGACATCATCGTCGTCATGCTCGGCCTCAACGACCGCATCGCCATCCGCGAGCCCGTCGCCGACAAGCCGGCAGACAAAGACAAGAAGAACGACAAGAACGACAAGGGTGCGCGCGCCAAGCCGCAGGGCAAGCCGGGCGATGCAAAACCCAACAGCCCCGACACCGCCGCCAAGCCGGACGACAAGCCGGCGGATACCGATCTGCCGCAGGATGACGCCGACAACGCCGACGCGCCGCAGACCGCGGCTCCCGAGAAGACCGCGCGCAACCCGAACGGCCTCTACGAATTCCGCGACGACCGCTGGGTCGAGCTCTACGGCAAGAAGATCGAGGAGCTGGCCAACGTGCTGAAAGCCAAGGGCGTGCCGGTGCTCTGGGTCGGCCTGCCCGCGATCCGCGGCCCGAAGGGCACGGCGGATATGCTGTTCCTGGATTCGCTCTACCGCGAGGGCGCGGCCAAGGCCGGCATCACCTATGTCGATGTCTGGGACGGCTTTGTCGACGAAGCCGGCCGTTTCCTCCAGAAGGGCCCGGACTTCGAGGGCCAGATCCGTCAGCTCCGCACCTATGACGGCGTCTTCTTCACCAAGCCCGGCGCGCGCAAGCTGGCTCACTATGTCGAGCGCGAGATCACGCGCCTGCTCGCCGGCCGCTCCGGCCCGATCGCGCTGCCGAGCGAACCGGCAACGCCCGACACCAGCGCCGAGCCCGGCAAGCCCGCACCGCGGCCGCTCGCCGGCCCGATCGTGCCGCTGGTTGCCGCCTCGATCTCGACCGATCAATTGCTGGGCGGCCCGGGCTCGCGTCCTGCCGCCGTCGATGCGCTCGCTGCGAAGACGATGGTGAAGGGCGAGCCGCTGGCGGCCCCCGCAGGCCGCGCCGACGATTATGCCTGGCCGCGCCGAGAAGTCGGCCGCGAGCAGGCCAAGGGCGATATGCCGATGGCCGCGACCACGCCTGACGGCAGCGCTGCTGCTCCCGGCACACCGAGTGCGGCCGCCGCGATCGCGCCGCCGAAACTCGCACCGAAGAAGCCGCCGGTGGTGCAGCAGCCGGCCCAGGCGGCGCCGTCGTTCCGTGATTTCTTCGGCTTCGGCTCGCCGCAGCCAGCGCCGCGTCAGTTGGCACCGGCGCCAGGGCCGCGCAATCCAGCTCAAAACCCCGCGATCCCGCGTCCGCCGGGCAATGTCGGGCGAGCGGCGGAAGTCCGGTAGTCCTTGCTCTGAATTGAGGTGTCATTCCGGGCGCGCCTCTTGGCGCGAGCTATGGTGCGCAATTGCGCACCATAGCTCGCGCTTCACGCGGCCCGGAATGACGGCACGGTTTCTAGCCGTAATAGCGCCAGCGCGGCGGCGGGCGACGTGCGGGCCGTGACATCAACAGCGCGAGCGCGAAGCCGATGCCGCCGGCGATCAGCAGTGAGCCGAGCGGATTGTCCTGCACCTTGCGCGCAATCGCCTGCGTGCCATCGCGAAAAGTCTCGCCGCTGTTGTCGTAGGCATCCTTGGCGTAGCCGGCCGCTACCTCGCCGGCGTCACGCACGGCGTCCTTGGCCTGGCCGTAGAGATTCTGCACGGTGCCGGCGGCCTCGCGCGCCTTGCCCGATGCTTCTGTCTGCGCATCGCCCACCAGATCTCCGACTGCGCCTTCCGCGCGGCCAGCGAATTCCTTGGCCGATCCGACAATTCGATCCTTGTCCATGTGGTCCTCCTCGGGGGTCAGCCGGAGTAACCGATCAGGCGCAGCGCAGTTCCAAGTGATGACGAAAGTGTAGCCCGGGTGAGCGTCGCGATACCCGGGAACGGTGCAAGCAAGGTCCCGGATGTCGCTGCGCTCATCCGGGCTACAAGATCAGCCCGCCATCGACGACCAGCGTCTGGCCGATGATGTAGGACGACAGCGGCGAGGCCAGGAACAGCGCCGCGCCCGCCATGTCGGCCGGCGTGCCCAATCGCCGCAGAGGAATGCGCGACAAGGCACCTTCGAGCCGCTTGGGATTGTCGGTCGTGACCTTCGTCATCTTGGTGTCGACGAGGCCGGGCGCGATGCCATTGACGCGAATGCCGTCCTCGGCCCAGGCCTCCCCTAACGTGCGCGTCAATCCGACCGCGCCGGTCTTCGACGCGTTGTAGGCGGGGTTGCCCATGGTGGAATGATAGGCCGCGGTCGACGACACCATGATCAACGCGCCCTTCGCATCCCGCAACATGGAATGAAACCGCGTCGCACAGGCCATCAGGCTCATCAAATTGACCTCGACCACCTTGCGAAAACCGCTCATCTCGAACTCACCACGACGATAGATCACCGCGCCCTGTGCCAGCACCAGGATGTCGAGCCGATCGAAGGACGGCTTGAAGGCTTCGATCGCACTGTGGTTGCTGACGTCGAGCTGCGCGTAAGCAAGACCGGCGAGATCGGAGCCTTCCTCCGCCGAATATTCCGCAGGCTGAGCACGTGTACCGCAAACCGCGACACGCGCGCCCCTGGCGCGAAAGGCCTGTGCGATGCCGTTGCCGATGCCGCTGGAGCCGCCGACAACCAGCACCTGCTTGCCTGTGAAATCGAGCTCGTTCGCCATCGCGGCCTCCCCTTTTGTCTTGCTTGTTTGACCTGTCTGCGGATCGATGCCAGCCTTGTCCATCTCATAACAAGAAACAAGAGACGCGAGGAAACGGCATGTCCGAATTCAAGGAGCTCAGCCGGTCGGTGAAGGGCCTGACCGTTCTCGTCACGGGTGCGGCGAGCGGCATGGGGCGCGCGACGGCGCGCGTGTTCGCCGCCGAAGGCGCGAACGTTGCCGTCACCGATTACGACGAGCAAGGCGCGATCGCCGTCGCGAAAGAGATTGCCGCGAACGCCGGATCAACGAAGGCGTGGAAGCTCGATGTCGCCGACGGCGGCGAGATCAAGCGCGTGGTCCATGACATAGCAGCGCATTTCGGCGGGCTCGACATCGTCGTCAACAATGCCGGCATCTCCGTGCGCGTCGCGATCGATGACGAGACGTACGAAGATGCCTGGGCCAAGGGCATCGCGGTGATGCTGACGGCGCATCCGCGCATCATCCGCGCCGCGCTGCCACACCTGCGCAAGTCGAAGAGCCCGCGCATCGTCAACATCGCCTCGACCGAGGCGCTCGGCGCCACCGCATTGCACAGCCCCTATTCGGCGGCGAAGGGCGGCGTGGCGAGCCTGACCCGCTCGCTCGCGGTGGAGCTCGGCCGCGAAGGCATCACCGTCAACTGCATCTGCCCGGGCCCGATCCGCACCGCCATCACCGACCGCATCTCGGAGGAGCACAAGACCATCTATGCCAAACGCCGGACGGCACTCGGCCGCTACGGCGATCCCGAGGAGGTCGCACATATGACGCTGAGCCTGTGCCTGCCGGCCGCGTCGTTCCTGACCGGCGCGGTGATCCCGGTCGACGGCGGCCTGATGGCCCGGAACGCGTAAGAGGCATCCAAAGGGCGTAGCCCGGATGAGCGAAGCGACATCCAGGACTTTGCCTGCACCGTTCCCGGGTATCGCTGCGCTCACCCGGGCTACATCTTGCCTGCTACTGGCTGCCATGCGCCCCGAGCGTTGACAACTACGAGTGCGGGAGTAGCTTTTTCGGCAACAGAGCGGGAGCAACCGCTCGCGGTCCGCGGGAGAAAACGCCATGACGATCGCCATCCGGCAGCTTCAGACGCATTTTGCCGGCGAGGTTTCCGGCCTCGATTTGCGAAAGCCGCTCACGCCGGATGAGGCCCGCGAGGTCGAGTCCGCCATGGACAAATACGCGGTGCTCGTTTTCCACGACCAGGACATCACCGACGAGCAGCAGATGGCTTTCGCGCTGAACTTCGGCCAGCGCGAGGATGCACGCGGCGGCACGGTCACCAAGGAGAAGGACTACCGGCTGCAATCCGGCCTGAACGACGTCTCCAATCTCGGCAAGGACGGCAAGCCGCTGGCCAAGGACAGCCGCGCGCATCTGTTCAACCTCGGCAATTGCCTGTGGCATTCCGACAGCTCGTTCCGCCCCATTCCTGCAAAATTCTCGCTGCTGTCGGCGCGCGTCGTGAACCCGAAGGGGGGCAACACCGAATTCGCCGACATGCGCGCCGCCTATGACGCACTGGACGAGGAGACCAAGGCCGAGATCGAGGACCTCGTCTGCGAGCATTCGCTGATGTATTCGCGCGGCTCGCTCGGCTTCACCGAATACACCGACGAAGAGAAGCAGATGTTTAAGCCGGTGCTGCAACGCCTCGTCCGCACCCATCCCGTCCACCGCCGCAAGTCGCTGTATCTCTCGTCGCATGCCGGCAAGATCGTCAGCATGAGCGTGCCGGAGGGACGGCTGCTGTTGCGCGATCTCAACGAGCACGCCACGCAGGCCGAGTTCGTCTACGTCCACAAATGGAAGCTGCATGACCTCGTGATGTGGGACAACCGCCAGACCGTGCACCGCGTCCGCCGCTACGACCAGTCCCAGCCCCGCGACATGCGCCGCGCGACGGTGGCGGGGACGGAGCCGACGGTGCAGCAGCAGGCGGCGGAGTAGCGCTTCACACACCGAACGTGGTCATCGTCCGGCTTGACCAGGCGATCCAGTACTCCGAGACGGTTGTGATAGATCCGAGACGCCGCGGCGTACTGGATGCCCCGCCTTCGCGGGGCATGACAGCGAGGTTAACGCACGACACCCGAATGTGCCGCACCAGCTACGCGTGTCCCGCCTCGTTCGAGAGCATGCCGGGATCGATGCCGATCTTGCGCAAGGCGCGGCCGTATTTTTCGTCGACGTCGTCGCCGAAGATCAGGTCCGCATCCGCATCGCAATGCAGCCAGCCATTGCTCTGGATCTCGGTCTCGAGCTGGCCCGGCGCCCAGCCGGCATAGCCGAGCGCGAGGATGGCGTGCTTGGGGCCGGAACCGTTGGCGATCGCGCGCAGGATATCGACGGTTGCAGTGAGGCAGACGCCGTCGTCGATCCGGAGCGTCGCGTTCTCGATGTAGAAATCGCTGGAATGCAGCACGAAGCCGCGCCCGGTATCGACCGGACCGCCGCGCAGCACCTTCATGCTTTCGGCGTTCTCCGGCAGCTTGATGTGCTCGCCCTTCCTGATGATGCCGAGCTGCTGCAACAGTTCGGGGAAGTCGATGCTGCCGGCGGGATGGTTGACGATGATGCCCATGGCGCCTTCGGCCGAATGGGCACAGAGATAGATCACCGAGCGCTCGAAGCGCGCATCGCCCATCACGGGCATGGCGATCAGGAGGCGGCCGTCGAGGTAACCGGCCGAACTGGGGGGCGCGGGACCCGTGCTGCGGGTGCTTTCGCCCGTCCTCTTGCCTGTGGGAGCCATCGGTGAAGCACTCCGGTTTCAATTCCTATCCTGATGTTGGGCCCGGCCGCTGTCAAATCAAGGCTTGCAGAGACTTGATTCGAGTGCATCCATCACAAGCAATTCAATGGTTTGCCCCGGGTTGCCCCTGTAAAGACGTACCATGCTCACAAGAGTTCCCCTGCGTGCGGCGATCGGCGTCGCGACAACCCTGCTTGCGTCGTCGCTGGCCCCCGCAGCTCGCGCCGACGACGCCTCGCCCTGGCAGCGCGACGGACATTCCGCGGTGCGCCTATTGGCGGGATCACGCAGCGGCGCCGTGCTGCTCGGCGGTATCGCCTTCCAGCTCCAGCCGGGCTGGAAGACCTACTGGCGTACGCCCGGGGATTCCGGCGTTCCTCCCCGGTTCGACTTCTCGAAATCGGAGAATGTCGAAGCGGTGACGGTCATGTGGCCGGCGCCGCTGAAATTCGACGACGGCGCGGGCGGCCACTCGATCGGCTATCGCGACCAGGTCGTGCTGCCCCTGCGCATCGTCGCCAAGGCCGCTGACAAGCCGGTGACCTTGCGCGCCGAGATCAACTACGCGGTGTGCGAAAAGCTCTGCATTCCTGTCGAGGCCAGCGCCGAGCTCGGCTTCAACAGCGTCGCCTCGACCGAGGACGCGAACTTGCGTGCAGCGCTCGACACCGTGCCGAAGCCCGCAAATATCGGCGACCCCAATCCGCTGACCATCCGCGACGTCAGGCGCGACGGGCCCAAGAACGTGGTGGTCGACGTCGTCGCGCCGGCGGATGCGCGCAAGGTCAATTTGTTCGTCGAGGGGCCGACGCCGGATTGGTCGCTGCCGATCCCGGCACCGGTCGAGCCCAGCCCGCCCGGCGTGAAACGCTTCTCCTTCGAGCTCGACGGGCTGCCGCCGGGCGCCAAGCCCGACGGCGCGGCGCTGAAATTCACGCTGGTCGCGCCGGATAAGTCGTACGAGTTCAATACGAATTTGGAGTGACTGTCGTCCCGGCCTAGTGCGCAATTGCGCACGGGGGCCGGGACCCATAGCCACCGAGCCTGGTTTGGCGAAGACTAGTCGTACGGGATTGTCACCGCACCCCATCGATAGATCACGCGGTATGGGTCCCGGCCTTCGCCGGGACGACACCGGTGACCCAACCGAATCTTAACGAATGGTTGCTAATTCCCAGGGTTACTGCAGCAAGGCTGCCGCTGCATGCGGGACGCCTGGGGACTCTTCGAATTGGCCGTGATGGATGCAGAACCCGCAACGAGCGGACCGGCCGGGCTGATCGCGCGGCTGCGGGCTAAGCTCTCGGGCGGATCGAGCGAAGCGTCGCTGACGCGGCGGCTGGCCGGCACCATCTTCATCATCCGCGTCATCAGCGCGGGCCTTGCCTATTTTTCGCAGGTTCTGCTCGCGCGCTGGATGGGTACGTCCGACTACGGCATCTATGTCTATGTCTGGACCTGGGTGCTGCTGCTCGGCAGCATGATGGACTTCGGCATCTCGGCCTCCGCACAGAAGATCATTCCGGAGTATCGCACCAACGGCGAGCACGCGCTGCTGCGCGGCTTTCTCTCCGGCAGCCGCTGGCTGACCTTTGCCGCCTCCACGCTGATGTCACTCGGCCTCGCCGGCATCGTCAAGCTGCTCTCGCCCTGGATCGATCCGGCCGAGGTGCTGCCGCTCTATATCGGCTGCATGACGCTGCCCGCCTTCGTCGTCGCCAACACCCAGGACGGCATCGCGCGCTCGCATGACTGGATGCAGCTCGGCCTGATGCCGCAATTCATCATCCGCCAGGCGCTGATCATCGGCATCACGGCCTCTGCCTTCCTGCTCGGCTATCATCTCGGCGCGGCCGCCGCGATGGTCGCGAGCCTAGGTGCGGTGTGGATCGCGATGACCGGGCAGATGGTGGTGCTGAACCGCAAGCTCGCCGGCCACGTCGAGCCCGGACCGAAGGCCTATGATGTCGGCGGCTGGCTCGCCGTCTCGCTGCCGATCCTGCTGGTGGAGAGCTTCTACCTGCTGCTGTCCTACACCGACGTGCTGGTGCTTCAGCAGTTCCGCCCCTCCGACGAGGTCGGCGTCTACTTCGCGGTAGTGAAGACGCTGGCGCTGGTCTCGTTCATCCACTACGCGATGTCGGCAACGACAGCGCACCGCTTCGCCGAATACAACGCTAGCGGTGACAAGGCACGGCTGTCGGCCTATGTCGCGCATGCCATCAGCTGGACGTTCTGGCCGTCGCTGGCGGCGACCATCGTGCTGCTCGCGCTCGGCAAGCCGCTGCTCTGGCTGTTCGGGCCGCAATTCGTGGTTGGCTACGACATCATGTTCGTCGCCGCAATTGGCCTGGTCGTGCGCGCCGCGATCGGACCGGTCGAGCGACTGCTCAACATGCTCGGCCAGCAGAAGATGTGCGCGCTGGCCTATGCGCTGGCCTTCGTGATGAACGTCGTGCTCTGCATCGCGCTGGTACCGCGCTACGGCGGCCATGGCGCCGCGGCCGCGACCTCGATCTCGCTCAGCTTCGAGACGGTGCTCTTGTTCTGGATCGTGCGGCAGCGCCTCGGCCTGCACGTGCTGGCGTTCGGCAAATAGACCCCTCGCCGGCCCTGCCCCTTGGGGAATGCCTGTTGCGTAACAGGCCCGGGAACGAGGCGAAACGACTGCCGATCGGCAGTCGGTAGCATGATTTTTCTTATTTGGTCCAGGTGGTTGCCTCCCAGGGAAAATTTATTCTACGTCGTATTGCCCAACCGACAAGATAAACCTAAGATTCCCGGGACATGATTGATCCACTCTACGTCGCCTCCGGCTTCGGCGTCGGCCTGCTTGTCGGGATGACCGGCGTTGGTGGCGGCTCGTTGATGACGCCGCTGCTGATCCTGCTGTTCGGCGTCCATCCGTCCACCGCGGTTGGCACCGACCTGCTCTATGCCGCGGCCACCAAGACCGGCGGCAGCTTCGTCCATGGCTGGTCGCGCAGCGTGCACTGGCCGGCGGTGCTGCGGCTCGCCTGCGGCAGCCTTCCGGCAAGCGCCCTGACGCTGTTCGTGCTGTGGAAGCTCGATCTCAGAAGCGATTCCGAGCGCAGTCTCGTCAATCTCGTGCTGTGCTTCGCCCTGCTGCTGACCGCAACGTCCCTGATCTTCCGCAAGGCGATCATGGAACGCTACCGCAGGAAGCTGGAGCGCGTCGACGAGCGCACCACGGCGATTGCGACCGTGGTCACCGGAATCGTGCTCGGTGTGCTGGTGTCGATTTCATCCGTCGGCGCCGGCGCAGTCGGCGTGACCGTGCTGCTGCTGCTCTACCCGCGCCTGCCGATGGCGACCATCGTCGGCTCCGACATCGCCCACGCGGTGCCGCTGACGCTGGTCGCGGGCATCGGACATTGGGCGCTTGGCGACGTCGATTGGGCCCTGATGGGCGTGCTGCTGCTGGGCTCGCTGCCCGGCATCATCGTCGGCAGCTTCAGCGCGACGCGCGTCCCCGAGACGGTGCTGCGCCTGACGCTTGCCAGCGTGCTGTTCGTGGTCGCCGGCAAGATCATGTTTGCGGAGCTGAACCTGTCATCCGCGTTCGTGACGGCTCTGGCCTGGACGCATTAGGCCAGAGACGGCGCCCCACTCTCACTGTCGTCGCCCGGCTTGACCGGGCGACCCAGTACTCCGAGAAGGCCGTGGTCAAATCGATAAGCCGCGGCGTACTGGATGCCCCGGTCAAGCCGGGGCATGACCAAGAGTGGATTTACTCCGCGGTCCAGCCACCGTCGATCGAGAGGTTGGTGCCGGTGATCTGCGCGGCATCGTCGCTGCACAGGAACAGCGCCAGTGCGGCGACCTGCTCGGAGGTGACGAACTCCTTGGTCGGCTGCGCGTCGAGCAGCACGTCGTTGATGACCTGCTCACGGGTGAGATTGCGCGCCTTCATCGTGTCGGGAATCTGCTTCTCGACCAGCGGCGTCCAGACATAGCCGGGGCTGATGCAGTTGCAGGTGATCTTGTGGGTCGCGACTTCCAGCGCCACGGTCTTGGTGAGACCGGCGATGCCGTGCTTGGCCGAGACGTAGGCCGACTTGAACGGCGAGGCGACCAGCGAATGCGCGGAAGCTGTATTGATGATGCGGCCCCAGCCCTTCTTCTTCATGCCGGGCACCGCGGCGCGGATGGCATGGAAGGCCGAGGACAGGTTGATCGCGATGATCTGGTCCCATTTCTCCGGCGGAAATTCCTCGATCGGCGAGACGAACTGGATGCCGGCATTGTTGACGAGGACGTCGACCGAGCCGAAGGTCTTCTCGCCGAGCGCGATCATCCCGGCGATCTCGGCCGGCTTGGTCATGTCGGCGGGCGAGTAGATCGCCTTCACGCCAAAGTCCGACTCGATCTTCGCGCGTTCCTTCTCGATGTCCTCGGGCGAGCCGAAGCCGTTGATGACGACGTTTGCACCGGCCGCCGCGAAGGCGCGGGCATAGGCGAGCCCGATGCCGCTGGTCGATCCGGTCACGACGGCGTTCTTGCCTGACAGACTACCCATTCTATTCGCTCCTTTTTGCCGGGGGTGCGGAGACGTCCCCCGTGAGATCGTAGGTCACCATGGTCTCGCCGGATTGCGGCTGATCGAGCGTGTCCTTGTGGCGCATCGACATGTGCACGTCGCGCACGCCGGCTTCCCAATGCTCGACCATGGCCACGTGCGAGAAATCGTAGTCCTTGGACGAGGATTCGTAGTTCTTGCTGCGGTAGATCAGGTGCACCACGGTGACCGTGCTCTCACGAGCTGCCTTCGCAAGGAATTCGACGGAAGGGTCGTTCTTGAGATAATCGGGCAATTTGGAAATCAGGTCGCGCACCGCCCTGCGGGCGTTGTGGATCTGCTTGTTCTTGTCGGTGTTCATCCGCGTGCGGCTGGAGAAGCGGATGTCCTTCTCGCGCTCGGTGGCCTCCAGCAGCGAATTCGGCAGGTCGCCGCGGGCGCTGAACAGATCGACCTGGAAGATCAGCATGTCGCGAGCCAGCTCGGCATCGAGCACGTAATCGAGCGGCGTGTTGGAGGCGATGCCGCCGTCCCAGTAATGCTCGCCGTCGATGACGACGGACGGAAAGCCCGGCGGCAGCGCGCCGGAGGCCATGATGTGCTCGGGACCGATCTTCTTGCCGAGCTTCTTGAACTCGTAATTGTCGAAATATTTGAAGTTGCCGGAGGTGACGCCGACGGCGCCGACGGAGAAGCGCGTCTTGAGGTCGTTGATGCGGTCGAAATCGACCAGCCGCTCCAGCGTCTTCTTCAGCGGCGCGGTGTCGTAATAGCTCTCCGCCTCGGGATGGCCCGGCGGCCACATCGGCGCGGGCGGCACGCGCGGGACGAAGAAGCCGGGCACGCCGAAGGTCGCGATCAGCGCGGCGCTGGTGGAGTTGAACAGTTCGCGGCTGTGGTCGCTCTTGCCGATCGGCTTCCACGGCACCGGCGCCGACACCATCTCCCAGAATTCCTTCAGCCGCTTGACGCGGGTGTGGCCTTCATTGCCGGCGATGATGGCGGCGTTGACCGCGCCGATGGAGATGCCGGCGACCCATTCGGGCTCGAAGCCATAGCCGCACAGCGCCTGATAGGCGCCGGCCTGGTACGAGCCAAGCGCGCCGCCGCCCTGCAAGACGAGGACGCGTTGCGCATTCGCGGGGACGCTGGCGGATTGCGGACTATGATCTGTCATCGGGGAACAATAGCAAATGGCGAGCCACCGTGGCGACAGTCCGCCGCGGCGTCAATGCATCCCGGGATCAAGTCTGGCTTATCGGGGATCCGTCGAGGCCAGGATCATGGTCCAGAACACCTTGTACTTGGTGTTCGGAGCATAGCCGGCCGCAATGCCCAATTTTGTGACACCGCTCTTGAGCATGTTGGCCCGGTGCGGGGGCGAGTCGCGCCAGCCGGAAAACGCTTCCGCCAGCGTATGATAGCCCGCCGAGACGTTTTCGACCGCCACGGTCGCGGGATAGCCGCCGGCACTGAGCCGCTTTGCCAGGGGCGCGCGAACGTCATGGTCCATCTTGTTGGCCGCAGCCATCGCCTGGGACTGGGATTCGGCGAGCAGCATCAGGTCGGGGTCGACCACGACGGTGCCGAGGGCGTTGTTCTGGCGGTATTGCGAGATCATCACCGCGGCCGCCTGCGCGTCGAGCTTGGCGCCCGGGACCGCCATATCGGCATACATCGACGGCTGCTGGACCGGCGCTTCGTTGCCGGCACAGCCGGCGAGCAGCAAAGTGATTGATATTGCGGCCGCAGCGCGCATGAATCGGGGCCCCCAAATGAAGGGCCGTTGTTGCATACCAACCGTGGCTGAAAGGTGAATTTTGCGGAAAATCGTGCCCGTCATTCCGAGGCAGTGCGCAGCACTGAACCCGGAATGACGATGCCTTAGCCCGCAAATATCCGGTAGCGGCGAGGCTCGAGGCCAATCCTGTCGCCGACATGCAGTTCCCTGCCGCGGGGAGCATCGATCTCGATGGTCTCGCCGCCCGATAGCGCCACCTCCGCGCGCTGCACCGGCCCGAAATTCCGGACGTGCTGCACGGCGCCTTCGAAGGCGCCGCTGCCAGGCGGGCCGACCAGCATGTCATGTCGCCGCACGAACAGTTTTGACGCGCCAGGAGCAAGGCCGTCTACCGCGAGCTGGAGCGGTCGGTCGCCGAGCTGGACCACGCCGTTGGAAATCTGGACCGGAAGCTCGATGGATTCGCCGATGAAGCCGTGGACGAAGGCGGTCGCGGGGCTCTCGTAGACGTCATCGGGCGAGCCGATCTGCTCGATCCTGCCCTTGTCCATCACCACGACGCGGTTGGCGACTTCCAGCGCCTCCTCCTGGTCGTGGGTGACGAAGATCGAGGTGACGTTGATCTCGTGATGCAGCGAGCGCAGCCATCGGCGCAGCTCCTTGCGCACCTTGGCATCGAGCGCGCCGAACGGCTCGTCGAGCAGCAGGATGCGCGGCTCGATCGCGAGCGCACGGGCAAGCGCAATGCGCTGGCGCTGGCCGCCGGAGAGCTGGCTCGGATAGCGGTCGGCGAGCCAATCGAGCTGCACGAGGTCGAGCAGCTCTTTCACCCGGGCGCGGATCTTGGTCTCCTCTTTCCGGACCGCGCGCGGCTGCACGCGCAGGCCGAAGGCGACGTTCTCGAACACCGTCATGTGGCGGAACAGCGCGTAGTGCTGGAACACGAAGCCGACGTGGCGCTCACGCGCGCCTTGCGCCAGTGCGTCCTCGCCGTTGAAGGAGACTTCGCCCGAATCCGGCCAGTCGAGGCCGGCGATGATCCGCAGCAGCGTGGTCTTGCCGGAGCCCGAGGGTCCGAGCAGCGCCAGCAACTCACCATTGTCGACCTTGAGGTCGACGCCGTCGAGGGCGGCAAAACTGCCGAACTTCTTGACGAGATTCCTGACTTCAATTGTCACTTGCGTCGTCTCCTTCGTCCAGATGACGTTCGAGAACGGTTTTTGCGATCAGCGTGATCAGCGCCAGCATCGCCAGCAGCGAGGCGATCGCGAAGGCGGCGACGAACTGGTACTCGTTGTAGAGAATCTCGACCAGCAGCGGCATGGTGTTGGTCTCGCCGCGAATATGGCCCGACACGACCGACACCGCACCGAACTCGCCCATCGCGCGCGCGTTGCAGAGCAGGACGCCGTAGAGCACGCCCCATTTGATGTTCGGCAGCGTGACGCGGAAGAAGGTCTGCAGGCCGGAAGCGCCGAGCGAGATCGCGGCTTCCTCCTCCTGCGTGCCCTGTTCCTGCATCAGGGGGATCAGCGCGCGTGCGACGAAGGGGAAGGTCACGAAGGTGGTCGCGAGCGCGATGCCGGGCACCGCGAACAGGATCTGGATGTCGTGATCCCTAAGCCAGCCGCCGAAATAACCCTGCGCGCCGAACAGCAGCACGAAGACGAGGCCCGAGATCACCGGGCTGACCGAGAACGGCAGGTCGATCAGCGTGATCAGGAAGGTCTTGCCGCTGAAATCGAACTTGGCGATGGCCCAGGCGGCGACGAGGCCGAACACGAGATTGAGGCCGACCGAGATCGCCGCGACCAGCAGCGTCAGCTTGATCGCGGCCAGCGCCTCCGGCTCGGCGAGCGCGGCGAGATAGGCGAGGATGCCCTTTGAGAACGCCTGCGCGAACACGACGACCAATGGCAGCACGACGAAGACCGAGAGGAACAGCACCGCCAGCGTGATGATGGCGATGCGCACCGCCCTCGGCTCGGTGCGAAGGTTGTCACGCGCCGCCGCCGCGTGCGCACGCGCCTTCGCATCGGGCGAGGAGAGCGAAACGGAATCTGCGATCTGCATCGTCATCGCATCCTCCTCAACGCGCCGGGATCCGGCTCTGCGCCCAGCGCTGGAGCCGGTTGACGGCGAAGATGGTGACGAAGGACACGACGAGCATGACCACCGCGATGGCGGTCGCATCGGCGTAGCGGAATTCGGAGAGACGGATCACGATCAGCAGCGGCGCAATCTCGGAGACATTAGGCAGATTGCCGGCGATGAAGATCACCGAGCCGTATTCGCCAACGGCGCGCGCGAAGGCGAGCGCGAGGCCGGTGAGCAGCGCCGGTCCGAGCGAGGGCAGGATCACGCGGCTGATGGTCTGCCAGCGGCTCGCGCCCAGGCTGCCCGCGGCCTCCTCGATCTCGGGGTCGAGATCCTGGAGCACCGGCTGCACCGTGCGCACCACGAAGGGGATGCCGATGAAGATCATGGCAACGAAGATGCCGACCGGCGTGAACGCCACCTTGATGCCGAGCGCCGCGAGCGGCGCGCCCAGCCAGCCCTTCTCGGCGAACAGCGAGGTCAGCGCGACGCCGGCGACCGCCGTCGGCAGCGCGAAGGGCACGTCGACGATGGCATCGAAGATTCGCCGGCCGGGAAAGCGGTAGCGCACCAGCGCCCAGACGATGATGCTGCCCATCACCAGATTGACGCAGGCCGCCGCGAAGGCGAGGCCGAACGAGACCCGCAGCGCGTTCAGGGTGCGGCGGCTCGAGAGGATGTTCCAGAACTGCTCGGGGCTCAGCTCGAGCGATTTCAGGAACAGGCCGGCGAGCGGAATCAGGATGATAATCGACAGCCAGGAAAGCGTCAGTCCCATGGTGAGACCAAAGCCCGGCAATGTCCGGCGTCGTGCTGCTGCAACTGCGCTCACCAGGCCCCCTGCTAAAGCCTCCTAAAACGGCGCCCGATCAGTTCTTGTAGATCTGATCGAAAATGCCGCCGTCGGCAAAATGTTCCTTCTGCGCCTTGGTCCAGCCGCCGAAAACGTCGTCGATGGTGAAAAGCTCGACCTTCGCGAAGGAGTTTTCATATTTTTTGGCGATCTCGGCGTCGCGCGGACGGTAGAAATTGCGCGCGGCGATCTCCTGGCCCTCCTTGGTGTACCAGTACTGGAGGTAGGCGTCGGCCGCGTTGCGGGTGCCCTTTTTATCGGCAACCTTGTCGACGATCGCGACCGGCGGCTCCGCGAGGATCGATTGCGGCGGCGCGACGATCTGGAATTTTTCCGGACCGAATTCCTTGAGCGCGAGATAGGCCTCGTTCTCCCAGGCGAGCAGCACGTCGCCGACGCCGCGCTCGACGAAGGTCACGGTGGCGCCGCGCGCGCCGGTATCGAGCACCGGCACCTGCTGGTAGAGTTTGCCGATGAACTCCTTGGCCTTGTCGGCTGATCCGTATTTCTTCTGCGCGAAGCCCCAGGCCGCCAGATAGTTCCAGCGCGCGCCGCCCGATGTCTTCGGGTTCGGCGTGATCACGGCAACGCCCGGCTTGAGCAGGTCGTCCCAGTCCTTGATGCCCTTCGGGTTGCCCTTGCGCACCAGGAACACGATGGTCGACGTGTAGGGCGATGAATTCTGCGGCAGACGCTTCTGCCAGTCGGCCGTCGTGAGGCCCTTGCTCGCGATCGCATCGATGTCATAGGCGAGCGCGAGCGTCACCACATCGGCCTGCAATCCGTCGATCACCGCGCGCGCCTGCGAACCGCTGCCGCCATGCGACTGCTTGATCTCGACGCTCTTGCCGGTTTCCTTCTGATAGGCACCCGCAAACGCCTTGTTGAACTCGGCATAGAGCTCCCGCGTCGGATCGTACGAAACGTTCAACAGGTTGATGTCGGCGGCGAGAGCCGAGCTTGCCCAAAGCAGTCCTGCCACGAGCGGAACGATACGGCGCAGCATGTCCATCTCCATTCACCTCGACGACGTCGGCGTCATCGATGGCAGGCATAACTCGGGGCGAAACGCGCTTAAGTCAACGGAACCGGATTTTCTTGTTCGCGGCGTCGCAGCCTGACTGTGCTACGAAGTCTTCATCGTGTGGATGCCGCATTCTGTCTTGGCCCGGCCACGCCAGCGACCGGCGCGTGCATCCTCGCCTTCGGCCGTTCTGCTGGTGCAAGGCATACACCCAACCGACAGGAAACCGGAGGCAGCCAGTGGATGACGCGGCAATTTGGCGCGGACGAAAATCGCATCGAGTTCCTCGCGCGAGACGTTGGCGAAGGGGTTGAACTTCAGCCGCGTGCCGTCGTCCTCGACCACCGGAATGTCGGCGCGCGCATTGCCCTGGAAGCGCTTGCGGCCGTTGATCCAGGCATCGAACGGCTTCAGCGCGCGCGCCAGCGGCTCCACCTTGCGGATGCGGCAGCAGGCGTCGGGATCGGAGAACCAGAGGTCGCGCTCGGGATCCTCGCGCGACAGCGTCTCCTCCGCCGGCTTGATCGAGCGAACGTCCTTGAGACCCAGCGTCGCGACCAGCGTGTCGCGATAGGCGAGCGTCTCCTCGAACAGCCAGCCGGTGTCGAGGAAGATCACGGGGATCGCAGGATCGACGTCCGCCATCACCTTCAGAAGCGTCGCCGATTCCGTGCCGAAGGACGACACCACCGCAAGCTTGTCGCGGCCGACCGTCTTCAGGGCCGCGGCGATGATTTCCGCGGGCGAGGCGTCGCGCAACGCGCGATCGAGCACCTCGGCCGAGGGCAGCGCGGAAACGGACACCGGAGATAGCTGAGGCGCAATGGCGTTCACGTGCCGACACCTTCCGAGTGACGCAACTGCATGCGCCGGTGCAGCGCAGTGATGCGGCCGTCGCCGGTCGGCTGGTAGAACACCGAATAGCGCTTTGCGGTCTGCATGAAGGCTTCCGCATCGGCCTGCTTCTTGACCTCGAAGGAATCGAAGCCCGCGCGCAGCATGAACACGAACTGGTCGCGCAGCACCTGTCCCGTCGCACGCAACTCGCCGCGATAGTTGTAGCGCTCGCGCAGCAGCCGCGCCTGACTGTAGGCACGCCCGTCGCGGAAAGTCGGGAACACCAGCGCAACGGCGGCGACCTTGCCGAGATACGGCACGAGCTCGTCGATGTCGCGATTGTTCGGCCAGATCACGCCGACCTTGCCGGCACGCTTGAGCAACGCATCCGCCTCGCCGACGAAGCGCTCGGCCGGCACCAGGATGTCGCCGCCCTCGGGCAGCGGCGTGTCGACGGCCAGCTTGACGAAGCTGTCGTCGGCGATTTTACCGCCGTTAACGAGTGGCATAGACACGCTCCTTGAAGGGTTCGACGCCGAGGCGCTTCACCGTGTCGATGAACAGCTCCTCCGGACGCTCGCGCAGCGCGAGATAGGCTTCCACGATGTCCTCGACGACGTCGGCGACCTCGTCGAACTTGACGCCGGGGCCGATCAGATTGCCGAGCGCGGCGCCCTCGTCGGCGCGGCCGCCGATGGTGATCTGGTAGACCTCCTCGCCGTTCTTCTCGACGCCGAGAATGCCGATATGGCCGACATGGTGATGGCCGCAGGCATTGATGCAGCCCGAGATGTTGATGTGCAGCCGGCCGATCAGGTTGGCGAGCTCGTGATTGGCGAAGCGCCGCGTCAGCTCTTGCGCGATCGGGATCGAGCGCGCATTCGCCAGCGAGCAATAGTCGAGCCCGGGGCAGGCGATGATGTCGGTGATCAGATTGACGTTCGGCGTCGCCAGCCCGAGCTTGTCGAGCGCCTTCCACAGCGCCGGCAGGTCGCGCTTGGCGACGTGCGGCAGCGCCAGATTCTGCTCGTGGCCGACGCGGATTTCGCCGAAGGAATATTTGTCGGCGAGATCGGCGAGCGCATTCATCTGCTCGGCGGTGGCATCACCCGGAGGCGCGCCGATCGGCTTCAGCGAGATCGTGACGATGGAATAGCCCGGGTTCTTGTGCGCGGCGACGGAGTTCTTGCGCCACGCTTCGAAATCAGGATCGGCCGCGGCCTGCCGCAACTCGTCCGGCATGTGCGGCAGCTTCTCGTACGCCGGATAGATGAAGCGCGAGCGGATGTCCTCGATCACCTCGTCGTCGATCTGGAGCGAGGAGTTGCGGATGTGCTGCCACTCGTCCTCGACCTCGCGGGAGAATTTCTCGATGCCGAGCTCGTGCACCAGGATCTTGATACGGGCCTTGTAGATGTTGTCGCGGCGTCCGTACTGATTGTAGACGCGCAGGATGGCCTCGATGTAGCTGAGGAGATCGCGGCCGTGCACGAAGTGCTTGATGGTCTTGCCGATGAACGGCGTGCGGCCGAGACCACCGCCGACCAGGACCTCGAAGCCGGTTTCGCCCTTCTCGTTCTTGATCAGGCGCAGGCCGATATCGTGGACCTTGATCGCGGCGCGGTCGTGGTCCGACGCGGTGATCGCGATCTTGAACTTGCGCGGCAGGAACGAGAATTCCGGATGCAGCGTGGTGTGCTGGCGGATCAGCTCCGACCAGATGCGGGGATCCTCGATCTCACCGGGCGCGACGCCGGCCCACTGGTCCGAGGTGACGTTGCGCATGTTGTTGCCGGAGGTCTGCATCGCGTGGATGCCGACCTCGGCGAGATCGGCCAGCGCGTCCGGCAGGTCCGACAGCTTGATCCAGTTGAACTGGATGTTCTGGCGCGTGGTGAAATGGCCGTAGCCGCGGTCGTATTTGCGCGCGACATGGGCCAGCGCCCGCAACTGGTTCGACGCCAGCGTGCCGTAGGGAATCGCGACGCGAAACATGTAGGCGTGGAGTTGCAGATAGACGCCGTTCTGCAGGCGCAGCATCTTGAACTCGTCCTCGGTGAGCTCGCCGGAGAGGCGCCGCTTCACCTGGTCGCGGAATTCCGAGACGCGCTCGTTGACCAGCGTGCGGTCGATTTCGTCGTAAGCGTACATGAAGAATGCCTTAGAGCTCTGCCAACATTCAGACGGGCAAGCCGATCGTCACGCCATCGCGGCGAATCTGCTCACGCAGATTACCCGGCAGGATCTTGCCGGCCTCGTCGACTTGCACCGGCGCGATATAGGGGCCGATCGCGCCGACGTCATCGGCCACGGCCTCGGCGAGCAAGGCTTTCGCTTCGTCGGAGTTTCGCACGATCGCGGCATCCGTCAGTTCCACGGACCAGCCCTTGGCAGCCGTGCGATAGACGACGACGCCGTCCCAGGTCCGGTTGGCGGTCACGACGGAGGGACCCGTAATTTTCAGCTTTTGTTGCAGAGGAGAGGTCATTCGGCAGCATCCAGGAGGTCAGAGATGATTTGCTTGGGTGTTTGGCGGCGAAGCGAGCCGGCATGCCGGACCACGTCACCGATGATGAGGATGGCGGGACCGCCATGGGTCCGCCGCACGAGCTCGGGCAGGTCGCGCAGTGTGCCGATCGCGCCTTGCGCATCCGGCCGCGTGACGCGGGCGAACACACCGACCGGCGTTTCCGGCGAGCGGCCGGCGGCGAACAGGCCGGCGCGGACGGCGGGCGCCGCGGTCATGCCCATGTAGACGACGACGGTCATTTTGGTGTCGGTCAGCGTCGACCAGTCCACGGCTTCCGCATCGCGCGCCTTGTGCGCGGTGAGGAAGGTGATGCGGGTCGCTTCATGACGATAGGTGAGCGGCACCTCGAAATCGGCGGCACCGCCGAGCCCGGCGGTGATGCCGGGAATGATCGAATAGGCAACGCCCGCCGTGCGCAGCGCTTCGACCTCTTCGCCGCCGCGGCCGAACACGAAGGGATCGCCGCCCTTCAGCCGCACCACGCGCTGGCCGGATTGCGCGGCCTCGATCATGCGCTTGTTGATGGCGTCCTGGCCGATACCGGGCTTGCCAACGCGGCGGCCGACCGCGACGCGCGTGGTGTCGCGGCGGATGCGGTCGAGAATTTCAGGCGAGACCAGCTCGTCATGGAAGACGATGTCGGCGTCCTGGAGCGCACGCAGCGCCTTGATGGTGAGAAGGTCGGGATCGCCGGGACCGGCGCCGACCAGCGCCACCGAGCCTTCCGGCTTGTCGGCACGCGCGAATTCGGAGGGATTTGAGATAGCCTTGAGCGTCGCATCCGCCTCGCCCTTGCGGCCGGCGAGCACGGAGGCACCGATCGGGCCGTCGATGACGCGCTCCCAGAAGCGACGGCGCAGCGGAAACTCGGCAATGCGCTCGTTGATGGATTTGCGGAAACCGCCGATGAACTCGGCGAGTTCGCCGATGCGCGCCGGCAGCAGCGCCTCGATCTTCTCGCGTACGCGCCGCGCCACCACCGGGGACGTGCCGCCAGTGCCGACCGCGACCACGACATCGCCGCGATCGACGATGGCCGGGAAGATGAAGCTGGAATGCTCGAGATCGTCCATGACGTTGACGGGCAGGCCGAGCGCCTTCGCCCGCGCCGACATCGCAACGCCGACATCGCCCGCACCCGCGCAGACGATGGCGATGACGCCTGAGAGATCGGCGGTGAGCGGATCGCCGGTCGCGATCTCAACGCGCGCGGCGTCCTCGGAGCTGAGGCTCAGATCCCGATTGCCATCGATCGCATGCACGCGGATGCGCGCGCCGGCAGCGGCGAGCACGCGCAGCTTGGCGCGCAAAAGCTCACCCGCGCCGATGAGAACCACCGGACCGGCCTTGAGATCGAGGAACACGGGCAAGAACCGCATACGATACTCGCTTCCCCCACATCCGGGGTTGACTGGAATTATTTTCTATATATGTGTCGTTTCGAGCGCGCAAAGAGAAAATTTTTTCTTCTCTTCTGCGCTGCAACTATAGAATTTTCGCCTCCAAACGCAAAGTGGCAGAGATGCATCTTCTCAAGGACGATTCCGCAGCTGTCGGAGTGAGCAGCCCCGCCCTCGTCGGACGCTCGGGCTCGCAAGAATTTTCTGCTGATGTTGCGCCCAGCATGGACCATCTGGACCAGCTCGAGGCGCAGAGCATCTACATTTTCCGCGAGGCCTTCGCCCGCCTGAAGAAGATCGCCCTGCTGTGGTCGCTCGGCAAGGACTCCAACGTCATGATCTGGCTGGCGCGCAAGGCGTTCTTCGGCCGCATGCCGTTCCCGGCCCTCCATGTCGACACCGGCAAGAAGTTTCCGGAGATGTATCGCTTCCGCGATCATTACGGCAAGGAGTGGGATCTCGACCTGCGCGTCGAGCCCTGCCCGCCCATCGATGCTGTCGACCCAACGCTTCCGCCGGCCGCCCGTTCCGCCGCGCGCAAGACCGAAGGTCTCAAGATGGCACTCGGCAAATACGGCTTCGACGGCCTGATCGCCGGCATCCGCCGCGACGAGGAGGCCACCCGCGCCAAGGAGCGCGTGTTCTCGCCGCGCGGTCTCGAAGGCAATTGGGACGTGCGCGACCAGCCGCCCGAGTTCTGGGATCATTTCAACGCCTCGCCGCCGCAAGGCGCGCATTTGCGCATCCATCCGATCCTGCATTGGACCGAGGCCGACATCTGGGCCTACACCAAGCGCGAGAACATCCCGATCATCCCGCTCTATCTGTCGCAGAACGGCAAGCGCTACCGCTCGCTGGGCGATCAGGACATCACCAATCCGGTCGTTTCGACCGCGTCGACCATCGACGAGATCCTGGTCGAGCTCGAGCAGACCAAGGTGCCGGAGCGCGCGGGACGCGCGCTCGACCACGAGACCGAAGACGCCTTCGAGCGTCTGCGCGTCGCCGGCTATCTCTGACCTCAGGACGCACCGCGGCCATGAACATGATCGTCACCCCCGCTTCGCCCGCGACCCCGAACGGCACCACGCGCCCGCAGGTCCGCATCGTCATCGTCGGCCATGTCGACCACGGCAAGTCGACGCTGGTCGGCCGCCTGCTGCACGAGACCGGCAGCCTGCCCGACGGCAAGCTGGAGATGCTGAAAGCCGTCAGCGCGCGGCGCGGCATGCCGTTCGAATGGTCATTCCTGCTCGACGCGCTCCAGACCGAGCGCGACCAGGGCATCACCATCGACACCACGCAGATCCGCTTCCGCACCAATTCGCGTGACATCGTGCTGATCGACGCGCCCGGCCATGCCGAATTCCTGCGCAACATGATCACCGGCGCCTCGCAGGCCGACGGCGCGGTGCTGATCATCGACGCGCTCGAAGGCGTGCGCGACCAGACAAGGCGGCACGGCTATCTCTTGCATCTGCTCGGCGTGAAGCAGGTCGCGATCGTCGTCAACAAGATGGACCGCGTCGACTTCTCTGCTGAACGTTTCAAGGAAATCAGCGACGAGATCTCGGCGCATCTGCAAAGCCTCGGCGTGAAGCCCACGGCCGTGATCCCGATTTCCGCACGCGACGGCGACGGCGTCGCGGAGCGCACCGACCGCATCGGCTGGTACAAGGGTCCGACCGTGGTCGAGGCGCTGGACCAGCTCGAGCCGGCGCGCCCGCTGGAAGCGCTGGCGCTGCGGCTGCCGGTGCAGGCGATCTACAAGTTCGACGACCGCCGCATCGTGGCGGGCCGCATCGAATCCGGCAGCCTGATTGCCGGCGACGAGATCGTGATCATGCCGGCCGGCAAGATCGCCAGGATCAAGACGGTCGAGAGCTGGCCGGCGACGCCGATTGCCGGACGTCAGGGCGCGGGCCGCTCGGTCGGCATCACGCTCGACCGCGAATTGTTCATCGAGCGCGGCGACATCGTCGCGCATACAGGCAGTGCCCCGCGCGAGACGCGCCGCCTGCGCGCGCGCATCTTCTGGCTGCACGACAAGCCGCTGGCCAAAGGCGACCAGCTCCTGGTCCGCTGCGGACCGAAGGAAAGCCGCGCCACCGTCGTCGCCATCGAGAAGGCGGTCGATCCCGGCGAATTGTCGAGCGTCGAGAACAAGGCGATCGGCCGCAACCATGTCGGCGAGATCGACATCTCTCTTTCGAATCCGATTGCCACCGATCCCTACACCGAGAATCCGCGCACCGGACGTCTCGTGATCGAGGTCTCCGGGCGCATCGCCGGCGGCGGCCTCGTGCTGTCGGTCGATGCCGGCCAGCGCGCGGTGCCCGTGGACATCGTGCCGGTGGAATCGGCGCTCCGTCCCGACGAGCGCTCTGCGCGCTATCAGCACAACGGCGCCGTGGTCTGGCTCACCGGCCTGCCGGCCTCCGGCAAGTCGACGCTGGCGAAGGCGCTGGAACGGCGGCTGTTCACCAATGGCGGCTCGCCGATCCTGCTCGACGGCGACACGCTGCGCGCAGGCCTCAACGGCGATCTCGGCTTCTCCGCCGCCGACCGCAGCGAGAACATCCGCCGCCTGGCTGAAGTCGCGACGCATCTCGCCCGCAACGGCCACATCGCGATCGTCGCCGCCGTCTCGCCCGCCCGCGAGGACCGCGCCACCGCGCGCCGCATCGCCGACACCGCGTTCCGCGAGATCCATGTCGCGACACCGGCCGGCGTCTGCGAGGAGCGCGACCCCAAGGGCCACTACAAGAAGGCCCGCGCCGGCGCGCTGGCGTCGTTCACCGGCATCGGCAACGACTACGAGGTGCCGCAAGCGGCCGAGCTCGTGATCGACACCTCGACACGGACGGTCGCCGAGGCGGCAGACGAGATCGAACAGATGCTGAAGACATCAGGCGTGCTGTTCGACGAAGTCGTGGATCTCGCCGCGAATATTTGAGGCGCCGATTATCGCGCCACATCATCGGTGTCGTCCCGGCCTAGTGTGCAATTGCGCACGGGGGCCGGGACCCATACCGCGTGATCTTTCAGTGGGGATGAGGTGCGAGTCCCGGACTACTAATCTTCGCCAAATTTCTCCCTGTGGTTATGGGTCCCGGCCTTCGCCGGGACGACGCCGGGGAGAGAGCGCGCCCGTTGCTTTGGCATTTGACGCCAAGTGCCGCCCTCGCTGGCCTCCACCTCTTCTTGACATTTTGACAAACCCCTGGGGGTCTTCTCACCGCCCCGTTTTTGGGGCTAATAGGACCCCGAAAGCCGCTCCCTTGGAGCGCATTTTGCTGCTGTCGGGTCAAAAGCAGCCAAAAAACAGCCATTTCCAACAAGAAAGACCATCATGAAACGCGTCGACGCCCACGGATTGAAGATCGCTCCCGTCCTGTTTGACTTCATCGCCAAGGAAGCGGCCCCGAAAACGGGGATCGCGCCGGATGCGTTCTGGGCCGGGGTTGCCGCCATCATCAAGGACCTCGGGCCGAAGAACCGGGCGCTGCTCGCGGTGCGCGACACGCTGCAAGCCAAGATCGACGACTGGCACCGCGCGGGCAAGGGCAAGGCGTTCGACCTCAATGCCTATACCGCCTTCCTGAAGGAGATCGGCTATCTCGTCCCGGAGCCGGCGACGCAGAAGGTCGAGACCGCCAATGTGGACGAGGAGATCGGTAAGATCTGCGGCCCGCAGCTCGTCGTGCCCCTCACCAATGCGCGCTATGCGCTGAACGCGGCGAACGCGCGCTGGGGCTCGCTCTATGACGCCTTCTACGGCACCGACGCGATCCCGCACGATCCGTCCGAGAGCGGCAAGGGCTACAACAAGGCGCGCGGCGACAAGGTGATCGCGAAGGCCAAGTCCTTCCTCGACGCCGCCGTGCCGCTCGCGACCGGCAGCCACACCGACGTCACCGCCTACAGCGTCGTCGCGGGCCAGCTCGCGGTGAAGCTGAAGAGCGGCAATGCGACCGCGCTGAAGAACGCGGCGCAGTTCGCCGGCTTCCAGGGCGATGCGGCCGCGCCGAGCGCGGTGCTGCTCGTCAACAACGGCCTGCATGTCGAGGTGACGATCAACCGCAACAGCGCGATCGGCAAGGACGATCCCGCCGGCGTCGCCGACATGGTCATGGAGGCCGCGGTCTCGACCATTCTCGACATGGAGGACTCGGTCGCCGCGGTCGACGCCGAGGACAAGGTGCTGGTCTACCGCAACACGCTCGGCCTGATGAACGGCACGCTCTCGGCCGACTTCGAGAAGGGCGGCAAGACGCTGACGCGTTCGCTCAACGCCGACCGCAGCTACAAGACGCCGGACGGCAAGGGCGAGGTCAAGCTGCACGGCCGCAGCCTGCTGCTGATGCGCAATTGCGGTCACCACATGTTCACCGATGCGGTGCTGGACGAAAAGGGCGAGGAGGTCCCGGAGGGCCTGTTGGATGCCGCCGTCTCCGGCCTGCTCGCCATCCACGACCTCAAGGGCAATTCGAAGGTCAAGAACAGCCGCACCGGCTCGGCCTATATCGTCAAGCCGAAGATGCACGGCCCGGACGAGGTGTCGTTCACGTGCGAGATTTTCGACCGCGTCGAGAAGATGCTCGGCCTGCCGGAGAACACGCTGAAGGTCGGCATCATGGACGAGGAGCGGCGCACCACCGTCAACCTCAAGGCCTGCATCCAGCGCGCCTCCAAGCGCATCATGTTCATCAACACCGGCTTCCTCGACCGCACCGGCGACGAGATCCACACCTCGATGGAAGCGGGCCCCATGATCCGCAAGAACGAGATGAAGGCGCAGGCCTGGATCAAGGCCTACGAGGACTGGAACGTCGACATGGGCCTGATCGACGGGCTGCCCGGTCATGCCCAGATCGGCAAGGGCATGTGGGCTGCGCCCGACAAGATGGCCGACATGCTTCAACAGAAACTCGCCCATCCGCAGGCCGGCGCCACCACCGCCTGGGTGCCCTCGCCGACCGCCGCGACGCTGCACGCGCTGCACTACCACCAGGTCAACGTCATCGCGCGCCAGGAGGAGCTGACCAAGGGCGGGCCGCGCGCGAAGCTGTCCGACATCCTCACCATTCCGGTGTCGAAGTCGAACTGGGCGCCCGACGACGTCAAGCAGGAGATCGACAACAACTGCCAGGGCATCCTCGGCTATGTCGTGCGCTGGATCGACCAGGGCGTCGGCTGCTCCAAGGTGCCCGACATCCACGATGTCGGCCTGATGGAAGACCGCGCCACCTTGCGCATCTCGAGCCAGCATCTCGCCAACTGGCTGCATCAGGACGTCATCACCGAGGCGCAGGTGATGGAATCGCTGAAGCGCATGGCCGTCGTCGTCGACAAGCAGAACGCCGGCGATGCCATCTACAAGCCGATGGCGCCCGCCTTCGACGGCGTCGCCTTCAAGGCCGCCTGCGACCTCATCTTCAAGGGCCGCGAGCAGCCGAACGGCTACACCGAGTACATCCTCACCGCGCGCCGCCGCGAGGCGAAGGCAGCGGGGTAAGCCCGGATACGCAAACAGCAAAAGCCCCGGCTCACGCCGGGGCTTTTTTGTTGAGCACCCGTAGCCCGGATGGAGCGAAGCGCAATCCGGGGCCGGCAGGTGCTTGGGGCAAGACCCGGATTACGCTTCGCTCCATCCGGGCTACGATACGAGAACGCGGCGGGCGAAACGTCGCGGCGCGAGGAGGAACGGCTGCGCGCCGCTCGCGTTGTCGGGCCATCAACCAACGGGAGATCGTCATGGACTGGAATCGCATTGAAGGGAACTGGAAGCAGTTCAAGGGTTCGGCCAAGGAGAAGTGGGCCAAGCTCACCGACGACGACCTCAAACTGATCGAGGGACGCCGCGAACAGCTCGAGGGCCGGCTCCAGGAACGCTACGGCAAGGCCAAGGACCAGGTTCGTCAGGACGTCGACGACTGGCTCAAGACGCTGCACTAGACGCGGCAAATAAAGCCCCGGCGTAAGCCGGGGCTTTTTTGTTGAAAGAGCCGTAGCCCGGATGAGCGAAGCGACATCCGGGACGGCGGGTCCCGCATATCGCTTCGCTCATGCGGGCTACAGGCCTCGCTAGAACACCGTGAGATATTTCAGCAGCGACACCACGCCGATGATGATCACGATCACGCGCGCGATCTGCTTGGCGCGGCCGTCCATCGGCAACATGTTGATGAGATAGAGCACGAGAATAACGACGAGAAAGGTGACGAGTACGCCGACCAGCATCGCGAGGCCCCCTTCAGGCAGATTGCTAACGATATCCTAACGTCTGTCTCGCGCGCAGGTTCCATCCGGGCAACCCATTGCAACTTCTAGTAAATGCGTACTTCTACCGGCAGGCCAGCGGCCGAAAACTTTACCCTTTTCCTTTCAGATGCAGAAACCGTTTGAGCCCCTGAGGCGCAAACGGCGTGCGATTGCCGATCTGCCGCGCCCCCGTTTGCCGATGTTGCCGGGCGTCTTCACGAAATTTGCAATGGGAATTTGGGGGGACTTCGATGCTCAATCGTCTGACCGTATCCGCGCTGCTGAAGGCAGTGATCGCGATCACGTCGGTCTGTGTGGTGATCGTACTCTCGCTCACCGCCTATGAATCCTGGGATCGCCTGAAGACCGCCAACCGCATTTCGCAGATCGCGGACGCCTCCGCCGATCTGTTCAAGGCGATGCACAATCTGCGCACCGACCGCTCGACCACCAACCGGCTCCTCAACTCGACCGACCCGATGGACGGCGAGATCGAGAAGTATCTGCGTGCAATCCGCGACGCCCAGATGCCGGCGATGGCACGCGCGCTGGAGCTGTTGCCGACCATGGACTTTCCGCAGTCCGGCACGCTGGTGCCGGAGCTCGCGCGCCTCTACAAGTTGCTGAGCGAGGAGCAGAAGCAGTTCTGGGAGGACGTGGCCAAGCCCAAGGACCAGCGCCGCGCGGGCCTGCCGAAGGAATATATGGAGACGACGCAGGGCCTGCTCGAGACGCTCGACAAGCTCTCGAGCGTCCTGGCCGCCACCGTCAACCACCAGGACGCCGTGATCGACCAGCTGCTGTCGATCAAGCAGAGCGCCTGGCTGCTGCGCAACACCGCGGGCGAAGCCTCGCTGATCGTCTCGACCGGACTCACCGCCGGCCGCATCGCGCCGGAGACCCGCCTCGCCTATACCCAATTTGTCGGCGGAACGAGCGCGATGTGGAAGGCGCTGGAATTGTCGACGTCGGGCATGCAGCTCCCGCCCGCATTGTCGTCCGCCGTGGCGGCGGCCAAGAGCGCCTATTTCGATCCGCAATATCTGGCCCTTCGCGACCGCCTGGCCAATATGCTTGCCAATGGCGAAAAGGCCGAGATGACCGCGAACCAGTGGACACCGGTTACGGTGGGCCGTCTGGCCAGCGCGGTTGCCGTCGCCGAGACGGCACTCGACGCCGCCAAGAGCCATACGCTGGAACAGCGCTCCGCAGCTCAACGCGCGCTCATCATGCAGCTCGCACTTCTGGCGCTCGCCATCGCCCTCGCCGTGGGCGCCATCATGCTGGTCAACCGCCGCGTCATCCATCCGCTCAACACCATCCGCGACGCCATGCTGAAGGTCGCCGGCGGCGACCTTGCCGTGGACAGCGGCTATCTCGACCGCAAGGACGAGATCGGCGCGCTCGCCGGCGCGCTGGAAGCCTTCAAGCAGCAGGCGACCGACAAGCTCAAGATCGAGGAGCAGGAGCGCGCGCGCAATGCGGGCGCTTCGGCACGCCAGCGCGCGATCGAGGTTTATGTCGGCGAGTTCGAGGGCGCGGTGCGCAAGACGCTCGGCGAATTGAGCGAGGCCTCCGGCGCGATGCGCAAGACCTCGGGCGACCTGTCAGCGGTGTCACGCCAGACCAACGACCGCGTGCAGGTCGCCGGCAAGGCCTCCAATGACGCCTCCATGAGCGTCGACAGCGTGGCCGCCGCCGCCGAGGAGCTCTCTGCCTCGATCAACGACATCAGCCAGCAGGCCGCCCATGCCGCAGGTATCGCCGGCCGCGCCGTCACCCAGGCGCGCGAAACCGACGGCACCGTGCAGGGCCTGGCAAAATCCGCCGGACGCATCGGCGAGGTCGTCGGCCTCATCAACACCATTGCGGCGCAGACCAATCTGCTCGCGCTCAACGCCACGATCGAGGCGGCGCGCGCCGGCGAAGCCGGCCGCGGCTTTGCCGTGGTCGCCTCCGAGGTGAAGTCGCTGGCGAGCCAGACGGCCAAGGCCACCGAGGAAATCTCCGAGCAGATCGCCGACATCCAGCGGGTGGCCGGCGACGCCATCAACGCGATCCAGACCATCGGCGGCATCATCGGCGAGGTGAACGAGGTCGCAACCGCGATCGCGGCCGCCGTGCAGGAGCAGGGCGCGGCGACGCAGGAGATCACCCGCAGCACGCAATTTGCGGCGCAGGGCACCAAGAACGTCTCGGACAACATCACCGGCGTGAAGGCCGATGCGGACGCCGCCGCGGCGGCCGCGGACAACGTCAAACACGCCTCCGAGATGCTGGAGAGCCAGAGCCGCCAGCTCGGCGAGGACGTCACCGGCTTCCTCGGCAAGATCCGCGCGGCGTAGGGAAGCGGGGTTGGAGAGAAGGCTGTAGCAACCCCCTCGGTGTCGTCCCGGACAAGCGAGCACAGCGAGCGCTGATCCGGGGTCCATACCCCCGGCGGACCATTGTCGCGCGAGCTGGCAACTCCGAGTCTTCGCCAAACCACGCCCTGTGGATATGGATCCCGGATCTACGCGCGCTTCGGGCGCGCTTGTCCGGGACGACGATTTAGGATTGAGGCACCACATCGCATCACACGCGATGCGACCCTATTCCTTCGCCACCACCGGCACCTGGCGGAACTTGGCGCGGACCGAGTCCGGCAGCGGGGAGAAGTTCATCGCGACGCCGCGGCGATCGCCAGCGTTGCGGCCGGCGACCACCAGGCCATCGGCGCCCGCGACGATGTCACCCTTGCGCAAGGTGGGGTCGTCCTCGACCTTGATCTGGGCGAGACCGACCGGATCCCTGCCGTTGCAGGTGCAGCCCGACACGATCTCGTTGCGGTAGCGGAAGGCGTTCGGCAGGTCGGAATACGACTTTCCGCTCTCGGTCGTGGCGTCCTCGATGTTGCTGCCATAGACCAGCGAGGTTTCCGAGGTCGGGCAGAAGCTCTTGCAGGATTGCGCCTTGCTCTCGGCGTCATTTCCCTGCGCGGGGAAGTAACGGCCATCGCAACCGCGCACGCAATAGGCGGCGCCGCCGCCATAGGCAGCCCGCTGCCGCGGCGTGTCGTAGCGCGGCATGTCGTCATTGGGGAACGGCATCCGGAGCTCCGGCGGCGGGCGCATCCGGAAGCCGCCGAACAGCGCCGAGAAGAAATCCTCCGCATGCGCCGCCGGCATCAGCGCGAGGCCGAGGGATGCGGTGGAGAAGATCGCCGCGGCGCCACCGGCCAGTCTGCTGATCGAACGTCTCTTCATGCGCTTTCACCCAGTTCTCAGTTCACGGCCGACGTCGAGATGTTCAGGGCCTGCCGGCCCGAGGGTAGCGTCGTCGCCGCAGGGCGCTTGCGCCAAGAATCACTCCCCTTGTCGCCGCCTTTCGCCATCAGCGGCACGTTCTTCGGCAGCACCACGACCCTGGCGCCGATATTGACGCGGCTGAACAGGTCGGTGACGTCTTCGTTGGTCATGCGGATGCAGCCCGAGGAGACGAACTTGCCGATGGTGGTGGGATCGTTGGTGCCGTGGATACGGTATTCGCTCGAGCCCAGATACATCGCACGCGCGCCGAGCGGATTGCCGGGTCCGCCGGCAACGAAGCGCGGCAGGTAGGGCTGGCGCGCGATCATCTCGGCCGGCGGATGCCAGTCCGGCCATTCCGCCTTGCGGCTGACGCTCTGCACGCCCGACCAGGTGAAGCCCTCGCGGCCGACGCCGACGCCGTAGCGGATCGCCCGGCCGTTGCCGAGCACGTAATACAGGTAGGTATTGCCGGTATCGATCACGATCGTGCCGGCCGGCTCGCCGCGGTCGAAGCTGACGACCTGCTTGCGCAGCCGGTCGGGCAATTGGGCATCCTCGTCGGCCGTTTGCGCCGGCTCGCTGATATAGCCCTGCGAATAGCTCGGGCCTTGTTGATACGCCTGCGGTAGCATCGGCACATAGCCCAGCGTCTGCGCGCTTGCGCTGGCGAAGGGCACCGCGAGCAGAGCAGTTGCGAAGGCAAAAGCTGCGGCGGCGCGCGGCGAGAAGCTGCGACGGACTAAAGAGACCTTTGTCATGTGCTGCCCCATTGGATACGTGCATCTCAGGTGATGCGGCTTCCCAACAAACGCAGCCGGGCCGACTCAAGTTCCGCCGCCATCTGCGGCGGCGACGTCACAGTCAAGCGAGCGCAACTTCACGAAGCCGCGATGGAACCGCGGCGCCCCTCCGGCGTTTCCCGATGACCAATGGGCGCCCGGACACCTCCGTGCGGGAGAGATATTGTGCGCGTCCTTCCCAGTGAACGTCTGATTTCCGGCAACGGCGAAGGCGCCCCACTCCCCGACAGCCATAGCGAGCTGCCGCCGATCATTCGCCGCACCGAGTTCGTCGCCTATGCACTCGCCGGCCTGCTTCTGATCGCCGTGATCGGGGTGCTGTATTTCGCCAAGGCGTTCTTCCTCCCGGTGGTGATGGCCGTCGTCGCCGGTACCATGCTCTCGCCGGCCGCAGGCTTTCTGGAACGGCGGGGCGTGCCGCGCGCGCTCGGCGCCGTGCTGCTCGTGACCGCGGTGACGACGGTGGTCGCCTTCGTCGTCGCGCTGATTGCCGTGCCCGCGATGGAATGGAGCTCGCGCCTGCCGGAACTGGGCGCGCAGTTGAAGGAGAAGCTGCACGTTTTCGACCGGCCGCTGGCGCTGTGGAAGGAGCTGCAAACCATGGTCGGCGGCTCGGAGGGTCTGCCAAGCCTGCCGCTGCCGAAGGCCGAATGGGTGCAGCCGACGCTGGAATTCCTGTCGCCCACCTTCGCTGAATTCCTGCTGTTCTTCGCCACCCTGATCCTGTTCATCGCAAGCTGGCGCGACCTGCGGCGGGCGCTGATCATGAATTTCGGCGACCGAGACGCGCGGCTGCGCACGCTGCGGATTCTCAACGAGATCGAGGTTCATCTCGGCAACTACCTGTTGACCGTCACCGTCATCAATATCGGCGTCGGCGTCGCGACCGGCATCATCTGCGCCATCACCGGCATGCCAAATCCGGCCGGGCTCGGCGCACTCGCGGCGGCGCTCAACTTCATACCGATCATAGGACCGGTCGCCATGTTCGTGGTGCTGGCCCTGATTGGGCTGATTGCCCTCCCGACCATTGGCGGCGGCCTGATGGCGGCCCTCGCCTTCGGCGGCATCACCTTCCTGGAGGGACATTTCATCACGCCGACCATCATCGGCCGCAGGTTGTCGCTGAACGCACTCGCCGTCTTCATCGCGCTGGCCTTCTGGACCTGGCTGTGGGGACCAATGGGCGCGTTTCTGTCGTCGCCGCTCCTGATCGTGGGCCTCATCATGAAGGAGCATCTGTTGCCGGAAGATTCGCCGCAGCTCCCGCAGGCGTGACGGGCTCCCGCGAACGGAACTTCCGTCACGACGAAACGTTTTCCGCCCATCTCACCGCCAACAGTTCGGAGTTTGCGATGTCAATAGCCGACGGCGAAACCAGGATGAGAGACTGGATCGACAAAGCCACCGCAGAACGCCTCGAGAAGGATGTAGCAGCCGTGAAAAACGATATCGCCGCCCTTACCGACCAGATAACCGACGCGCTCAATGCCTTTGCCAATTCGGCGGGAAAGCAGGCCCGGCGAGGCTACAAGCAAGCGCGCGAGAACGTGGATTCGACGCTCGACGACATGTCCGAGCGCGGCAGCGCCATGATGGGCGCGGCGCAGGATGCCTATGGCTCGATCGAGGAGACGCTGGAAGACGCCATCACCGCGCGGCCGCTCGCGACCGTCGGTATCGCGCTCGGCATCGGCTTCCTGATCGGCGTCGCCTGGCGCCGGTAAAGCGCGGGACGGTCCCTGAGATCGCGGCGGCGCGGCCGCCGTCGCCTCGGGCTTGTGGGGGATTGAGGAGCAAGGGCATGTTTCAGCGTATTATCGACGGCATCAGCGCATCGACCGGGACGACGGTCCGTCTGACGTCGCTCGCCGCAGGCGCCGCACTCGCGCTCTTCATCACGACATGCTTCCTTTGCGCGGCCGCGTTCATCTCGGTGCTGGAAAAATACGGACCGGTGCAGGCCTGCCTCGCCGGCGCCGGCATCTTCTTCCTGCTGACGCTCACCGCGGCGGGTACCTATTGGGGCTACAAGCGCGAGGTGCAGAAGCGCGCCCAGATCGCGGCCGAGCGCGCCGCGAAGTCGGCGGCCTCGAGCATGCTCACCGATCCCGTGCTGCTCGCCACGGGACTCCAGATCGTTCGCGCCATTGGCGTCAAGCGGCTGTTGCCGATCCTGGCGATCGGCGGCGTCGCACTCGGAATCATGGCGAGCCGGGCCGGCGTATCCGACGAGGCATCGGCTGAACCTGCCGAGTAACGGTACGGGCACCACGCCGATTTGAATTATCTCCAGCTGCCGGCAGGGCGATCATGGAGGGTCCGAGCGCGCGGACTGTGAACCTCCCGCCGCCAGGGGTTGCCGACCTCGGAGGCGCGGGCCGCGATCGCAGGGCAGGTCCGCTTCCTTTGCAGAAATTGCGTCCCAGACGGGCTGAGGGCGGACACGCGAACGCACCGGCGCGTCTTGCATAATTTTTCGCCAATCGGACAAACCTGACCTACTCACGCAAACGCTACTCGGATAGGTAGGTGGTTGCCGCTAAAAGCAGCGCCCCTGATTCCGAAAGTCATTTTCCGCGATGAAACCGTCCGTCAAGGCGAACCTCGCCGCATTCCATCCCGACGCCAGGCTGTATTTGACGCTCGGCATCGCCAACTGGTCGGTGTTCGTCGACCACATCCCGAACAACGTCGTCAACCTGCTGACGCTGCGCAATTTCGGCTTCAGCGGCGCCGCCGACCTGTTCGTGTTCGTGGTGGGCTACGGCGTCGCCATCATCCACGGCAGGATGGCGTTGGAGCGCGGCTACATCGTCGCGGCAACGCGCGTCTTTCGCCGCGTCTGGCGGCTCTACGCCGCCTATGTCGTGCTGTTCGTGATCTACATCGACGCCATCGCCTACGTCGCCTCGCAATCGATGGCGCCGGAGATCATTCACGAATACAACATCTCAGGGATTCTCGAGCACCCGCTGCGCATCCTGGTCCGTGGCCTGGTGCTCCAGGAAGAGCCGCTGAACCTCGACCTCCTGCAACTGATGATCCCGCTGATGGCGTTCTTTCCGCTCGTGCTGTGGGGGCTGCTTCGATGGCCGCACCTGACGCTGGCGGCATCGGTCGGGCTGTACGCCGCGGCGCGCTGGTTCGACTGGAATTTCCGGGTCTATCCAGACCAGGAGTGGACCTTCAATCCGCTGTGCTGGCAGATGCTGATGGTGCTGGGCGGCTGGTTCGCCGTGACAGGCGCCCCCGGCCGTGCGCTGCGTGGCATGTCCTGGCTGCGGAGCCTCGCAGGCGCCTATCTCGTCTTTGCGATGGCCGTCACCCTGATGCGCCATTCGCCGACGCTGTCCGCCCATTTGCCGGACCTCCTTCTCAACAGCATCGCGCCGACCGACAAGGAAAACCTCGCGCTCTATCGCGTGGTCCACTTCCTCGCGCTCGCGCTCATTGCGACCCATCTCATTCCGGCCGATCATCCCGGCCTGAAATGGCGGCCGCTTCAGGCGGTGATCATATGCGGCGAGGAATGGCTCGCGGTGTTCTGCGTCGCAGTGTTCCTCTCCTTCGCCGGCCATCTCCTCCTGATCACGGGGCCGAACCTGGTGGTGATGCAGGTCGCGGTGAGCATCGTTGGCTTCGCCGCGATGATCGCGGTCGCCTATTACATCATCTGGTCGAAGCGGCAGGACCTGCCTGCGGCCCTGCGGCAGCAGACCTGACAACATAATCGTGCGATTCTGCTAGGCCGAGACCTGTGGCTGCGCTATGCGGAGGAACTCTGCGTGAGGAGACCGGGCGTGGCGATGGCGAAAGGCGGGGGTGAAGAGGCTGACAGCGCGCCCAGGCGCGGCCGGCCGCGGTCGATCGAGACCTCCAACGCCATCCTTGAAAGCGCCTATGCGCTGATGGCCGCCACCGGCCTTGCCGCCACCACCATCGACGCGGTCGCGCGCCACTCCAGCGTCTCCAAGATGACGATCTACAAATGGTGGCCATCGCGCGAGGCGCTGCTGATCGACGCCTTTCTCCACCATGCCGCGCAAATGCTGCCGCTGCCCCCGGTGAGCTCCGGCACGCCCGCGGCACGCGCGCGCCGCCATGCCGCGGCCTATGCCGAGGCGCTCCAGGGCGAGTTCGGCAAGGTGCAGCTCGCCGTCATCTCCGAATGCATCTCCAAGACCGGCTCGGCCGAGCTGTTCTACGCACGCTACCTGCAATTCCGCCGCGACGCGCTGGTGGAGATGATCGCCGCGGGCCAGAAGGACGGCAGCGTCCTGGCCGAGGGGGCGCCTGAGGACCTCTATGACGCGATCTATGGCGGCCTGTTCTACCGCTACGTCTTCGGCATCGCGCCGATCACGCCGGCTTACGCACGCAGTCTGGTCGATCTCGTATTGCGACCGAAGGGCTAGATCAGGCGCTGAAAATGCCCGCCGTCCGTCCCCGCCTCAAGTTCCACGCCTTGGTGATAAGAACGCGTGGACATCTCATGTCTTTTCCCACAGGAGCATCAGTCTCATCATGATCAAACGCATCTTGCCATACGAAGGATTGCTCCACGAAGTGGTCGAGCATGGAGGCGTGCTTTACATCGGCGGAATCGTCCCTGAGGACACGAGCCTTGACATGTCAGGTCAGGCAAACGATGTGCTTGGCCAGCTGTCGCGTCTCCTGGAGACTCTCGGATCTGACCTGGCCAACGTCTTGCAGGTGACTATTTTCATGACGAATCTGAGCGAGAAGGCTGCGTTCAATGCGGCCTGGAAGGCGCACTTCGCAGAAGCTCATCTGCCTGCGCGCGCCGCCGTCGGCGTGGCCGATCTCGGTTCAGGCGTCAAGCTCGAGATGACCGCAATCGCTGCTCGACCGACCTCGAGCTGAAGTGCGCGAGGTTTATCGCACAGGCCTCACCGGGGCCGAGAGCTTGTCCGTGCGGTCGCGCTCGGACATATCGACGACCGTCTCCATCGGAGCGGTCAGCTCGTAGACATAGGAGACGTCGGTGAAGTAGCGCTTGGCGGTTCCGCCGAGCGCTTCGGGCGCGACGCGGTCGAGCAGGATCAGGCCGAAATCGGAATCCGGGCGGCGCGTCGCCTCGCTGGTGTTGAACTCCTCCCAGCGGAAATGGAAGACCTCATCGGTCCCCTCGCCCGTCACCGTCCAGTTGGCGGTGATGTGCGGATGCTTGCCGACCAGCGACAGGCCTTCGTCCGAATGCGAGGCGAGCTCGAAAAACAGAAGTGACAGGCTCTGCGCCGCGCGCGCGCTCACCGCGATGTCAGGACCGGTGACGGCGATGCGGTCCGCATGCGGAATGGCGCGCGCCTCGAACAGGCCCTTCAGCTTGACGCCCTGCCACTGGCTCTCGCTGAGCAGCGAGACCACGTTGGACATGGCGTGGATGCGGCCGATCAGCAGCTCGCGCGCGACGTCGATGTCCGAGCCGTGGCGCAGCGTGCGCGTCACGATCGACTGGATCACCGCCAGGATGTTCTTGACCCGGTGGTTGAGCTCGTCGATGACGGCGGTCAGGCGGCGCTCGAAGCCGATCCGCACCTGGATTTCCCGGCTGAGCCTCAAATTGTTGTAGGCGACATAGCCGAACAGGCCGCACACCATCGCGGTGATCGCAAAGCCGATCGCTGCCACGATGACCGCAGTCTGCTCGGCACGCCGCGCCGAATTGGTTTTGGCGTAATAGCCGAGCTGCCAGTCGCGGCCGCCGAAGCTCACGGTGCGCGTCGCCGATGGCGCCGGCCCGTCCACCGCCGTCATGCGCGTGGAGACAATGCCCTGGTCGTTGGCGACGAGCTCGCCGCCGTCCTTGCGTGGATCCTTGAGCGCGACCGCGAACAACGACATGTCGTCGTTGGTCAGCATCAGCGAGGCGAGCTCGTAGGAGAATGTGACGAACCCGGCCGGCTCCGTTGCCCCCTCGGGAATCACTGGAGCAGCCACGATGATGCCGATCGGACCATTCCCGCGCAGCAGCGGCACCGGGTCGGAGGCAACCGACCGCTTCTCGATCCGAGCCCGGGCGAGCATCGCGCTGCGCACCGGATCCTGGTCATAGCTGCGGCCGGGCAGCGCCTTGGTCTCGTCGCTGCGCGGCTCGAGATCCATCAGCACGTCGATCGGATGGGTGAGGCTCGCGGGGGCGATGGGCTTGTCGCTGTAGTCCCGGATCTGCGGCTTCGGGAAGCCGGCGGCCGCGATCGCGGCCTGCGCCGCAACGAGCTCGTTCGGCTGCAGCCGGGCGACCCAACCGGCCACCACGAAATCGGTCTTGAAGGCGTAGATCGCCGAGCGCAGCGGCTCCAGCATGTTGGGCTTGAGCACCGACGGCGCGCGGAATAGGCCGGAGGCGACACGCGCGAGCAGCTCGCGCTCGGTCAGCCGGTCCTGCACCAGGCTCGCATGGACGTCGATCGCACGCGCGAGCGCGATCCGGTCCAGCGCCAGCTCCTGGTCGTGGACGCGATAGGCGGCAAGCCCGGAAAGCAAGGCTCCGAGCAGGGCAATGAAGCCGATGATGAAACCCAGCCGGACCACGCGACTACTCAGACCGAAGCAGGAGGTCGGCAATAAACACGGAGCATATGAACGCCGCTCGAACGGCCAAGTGCCGAAACAGGATGAACCCCGATGGCGGAGATAATGGAGGAGGAGGCATCAGTACGCAACTTGGGTCGCCTGATAAGCTTAATCCGCCCGGCCGGCCGGTCGTCCGTCCGGAATGGATTTGCCCCGGGTACCGGAGGTAATCAATCGCCGTGTCCCAAATTTGTTCCGCGGATACGGTCTGCCTCAGGCGTTAACGGCGGAAAAGGCCTGTGCCAAGTCGTCGCGTCCGTCAGCCCGCCCGTTTCAGGCCGCCTTTGGCCTCGATGAAGCCGACGATGCGGTCGAGCCCCTCGCTCTTCTTCAAATTGGTCATGACGAAGGGACGCGCGCCGCGCATCCGCTTGGCATCCGTCTCCATCTTCTCCAGGGAAGCACCGACATGGGGCGCAAGATCGATCTTGTTGATGACCAGGAGGTCGGACCGGGTGATGCCGGGGCCGCCCTTGGACGGGATCTTGTCGCCGGCCGCCACGTCGATCACGTAGATGGTGAGGTCGGCAAGCTCCGGGGAAAAAGTGGCAGCGAGATTGTCGCCGCCGGATTCGATCAGCACGAGGTCGAGGCCGGGGAATTTCGCGCGCATGTCCGCGACCGCTGCGAGGTTCATCGAGGCATCTTCGCGGATCGCGGTGTGCGGGCAGCCGCCGGTCTCGACGCCGGCAATGCGATCCGGCGTCAGCGAGCCCGAACGCACCAGGAATTCCGCATCCCATTTGGTATAGATGTCGTTGGTGATTGCCGCGATGTCGTAGTGTTCGCGCATGGTCTTGCAGAGCAGATCCATCAGCGCGGTCTTGCCCGATCCGACCGGACCGCCGACGCCGACACGCAAGGGGCCGTGAGATTTCGACATGTAGCTCGCTCTCTCCTAGTGTCGTCCCGGCGAAGGCCGGGACCCATAGCCACCGAATGCAATTGATGCGGTAGGCTGTGGCTGCAGTTGTGTATCGCCACAAAGACTTGTGGTTATGTGTCCCGGCCTTCGCCGGGACGACGGAATGCGGCGCGACCCGCTCACGACCTGAACAGCCGCGTGTACTGCGTCTCGTGCCGCAGGCTGGCGAGGTCGGCGCGAAACGTCGCGCTGCCGAGATCGTCCAGCGTCGCACTCAGCGCACGATTGGCGGTCGCGGCAACCGCTGCTTCCAGCCGCACCAGCACGCGCTGGCTGTCGGTCTGGCCGAGCGGAATGAGGCGACTGGCCGCGGAAATCCAGTTCGAGACCACAGCGTGCAGGAAGGCGTGCAGCGTCGGCGCCAGCGGAACGCCGTGCATCGCGGCGACCACGCCGACCGCGACGGGATAGACCAATGGCGTGCTGCATGCCGCAACCACGGCATCCAGTCCCTCAGCATCCCACGCGGCGCGGGCGATCTCGATGAAGGCGCGGCCCTGCGAGCTCGTTTCGAGCTGCCGCTCGCGCGACGGCACGAACGCCGCGGCGAGCTCAGCGATGTCGCGCAAGGCGGTCTCCTCGCCCGCTTCAGTGGCGCGATAAGCCTGGACCAGGAACGTCGCATCGCAGAAGCCCGAACCGTCGCCGAGCATCGCATCGAGCCAGTCGGCGAGCGTCGCCGTGTCGGTGATATCGCCCGCCTCGACCGCCCATTCGATCCCGCTGGAATAGGAGAAGCCGCCGACGGGAAACGCCGGCGACAGCCAGGTCATCAGCCGGTACAGCGCCGCCGCCTCGCACGCGGCGAGGTCACCGGCATTGACCGGCTCATTTGTGGTCATGAGCATGTTTGTGGCCGTGGTGGTGGTCGGGATGGTCGCAATGCTCGTCGTGATGATGGTGATCGTGCCCATGGTCATGCGCGGCATGATCATGGGCATGGTGATCGTGGCCATGATGATCATGGCCGTGGTGATCATGATGATGGTCGCCATGATCGTGATGGCCGTGATCATGATGCGCATGGTCATCGTGCCCGTGCGCATGACCGGCATCGGCGTAGGCGCCGCCTTCGGGATCGAACGGCGCCTCGATCTCGACGACACGCGCGCCAAGCCCCTTCACCATGGCCTCGATGACGTGGTCGCGGCGGATGCGCAAGGCTTTGGCCATGATCTGCGTCGGCAAATGACGGTTGCCGAGGTGCCAGCCGACGCGGATGAGGTGGTGCGGATCACGGCCGCGGATCTCGAGCAGCGGCTCGGGCACCGCAACCACTTCGACCAGCCGGCCGTCCTCCAGCACCAGCGCATCGCCGCCGCGCAGTGCAACGGCGTTCTCCAGGTCGAGCAGGAATTCGAGCCCCCGCGTCCCCGTCATCGCCATGCGGCGGCGGTGCCGATCGTCGAAATCGAGCACGACCGTGTCCGCTGGTGCTTCGGTGAAGCGGTGCTGTCCCCTAACCTGCGTCGCCCGGATCATTCGCTTCTACCCTGTTACCGTGTCTCGACCTTCTCGGGCGTGATCACTTCGACCTTCGGCGGCGCCGTGAAGCACTTCACCGCAATGCGGCCGAACGTCTTCATGTGCTCCATGCCACGGTGCGGCACCAGCGCCTCGGCATTCTCCCACTGCTCGACGAACACCATCTTGGTCGGATCGGTGACGCTTTCATGCATATCATAGGCGATATTGCCGGGCTCTTTCCGCGTCTCCTTGATGCAGGCGGTGGCGGCTGCAATGAACTCGGCGCGCGTCTCGGGCTTGATGGTCAAGGTGGCAACGACGTAAATCACGAGAAATCCTCCCGGCTTTTCTTCTGGGTTCAAGGTACCGGGCGGGACATTAGACCAGGCGGGATCGAACGCAACACCGTAAAACCGTCCCCGGACAGGCTCCGGGGACCGGGGCGCTATTTCAGTACATGAAATATCGCTGCGCCATCGGCAGCACTTCGGCGGGCGCGCAGGTCAGGAGCTCGCCGTCGGCGCGGACCTCATAGGTCTCCGGATCGACCTCGATCTTGGGCGTGGCGTCGTTGTGGATCATGCTCTTCTTGGAGATTTTTCCGCGGGTGTTCTGGACGGCATAGAGCTTCTTCTCGATACCGAGCTTGCGCGCCAGCCCGCCGGTGATCGCGGCCTTGGAGGTGAACACCACGGAAGACGCCGTGCGCGCCTTGCCGAAGGCGCCGAACATCGGCTGGTAGTGCACCGGCTGCGGCGTCGGGATCGAGGCGTTGGGATCGCCCATGGGCGCGGCAACGATCGTGCCGCCCTTGACGATGCAGTCCGGCTTGACGCCGAAGAAGGCCGGCGACCACAGCACGAGATCGGCGAGCTTGCCCTTCTCCACCGATCCGATCAGCTTCGAGACGCCATGGGCGATCGCAGGGTTGATCGTGTATTTGGCGATGTAGCGCTTGACGCGGAAATTGTCGTTGTCCTTGCCCTTGTCCTGCGGCAGCGACCCGCGCTGCTTCTTCATCTTGTCGGCGGTCTGCCATGTGCGGATGATGACCTCGCCGAGGCGACCCATGGCCTGGGAATCCGAGGACATCATCGAGAGCGCACCGAGATCGTGCAGGATGTCCTCGGCCGCGATGGTCTCTTTCCGGATACGGCTTTCGGCGAACGCCAGATCTTCCGCGATCGAGGGATCGAGGTGGTGGCACACCATCAACATGTCGAGATGCTCGTCGATAGTGTTGCGGGTGAACGGCCGCGTCGGATTGGTGGATGACGGCAGCACGTTCTTCAGCCCGGCGACCTTGATGATATCAGGGGCGTGACCGCCGCCGGCGCCCTCGGTGTGGAAGGCGTGGATGGTCCGCCCCTTGAACGCCTTGATCGTATCCTCGACGAAGCCGGATTCGTTCAGCGTGTCGGTGTGGATCATGACCTGGATGTCGTAATCGTCGGCCACCGACAGGCAATTGTCGATCGCGGCCGGCGTGGTGCCCCAATCCTCGTGCAGCTTCAGCGCGCAGGCGCCGCCCTTGATCATCTCGACCAGCGGCGCGGGGCGCGAGGCGTTGCCCTTGCCGGAAATGCCGAGATTGACCGGGAACGCGTCGAACGACTGGATCATCCGCCCCATGTGCCACGGGCCCGGCGTGCAGGTCGTCGCAAAGGTGCCGTGCGAGGGACCGGTGCCGCCCCCGAGCATCGAGGTGACGCCGCTCATCAGCGCATGCTCGATCTGCTGCGGGCAGATGAAATGGATGTGGCTGTCGAAGCCGCCGGCGGTGAGGATCTTGCCCTCGCCCGCGATCACGTCGGTGCCGGGGCCGATGATGATGGTGACACCCGGCTGGATGTCGGGATTGCCGGCCTTGCCGATCGCGGAGATCATGCCGTCCTTGATGGCGACGTCGGCCTTCACGATGCCCCAGTGGTCGACGATCAGCGCATTGGTGATGACGGTGTCGGCCGCGCCCTGCTTGTTGGTCACCTGCGACTGCCCCATGCCGTCGCGGATCACCTTGCCGCCGCCGAACTTCACCTCCTCGCCATAGACAGTGAAATCCTTCTCCACCTCGATGATGAGATCGGTGTCGGCGAGCCTGACCTTGTCGCCGGTGGTCGGGCCGAACATGTCGGCGTAGACGGAACGCTTTATTTTGACGGACATCACAAGCCCCGTTTGCGTTTGAATGTTGTGTGAGTGCTCACAGCGAGGCCCTCGCTCGTCGCACCATGTTGTCGAATGTTGTGTCGAGCCACGAATTGCCGCCGCGACAACCGGCAACGACCTGCTCGGCCCAGCCGGTGTAATCGACGAGATCGTCGCGCTCTTCAGTAGTTGGATCGAGCTGGATCCGCGCGCCGATATTGCTGATCTTGTCGGCGATCTTGATCAGTTTTGCGCCCGCAGATTTCTTCGGCGCATCGACCACCTGTCGCTGCCGGCGCTCGGCCTTGGGCAAGCTCATGTCGTCCGTACATTCAACAACGAGAGAAGCCACGCGGTCCGAGAATTTTTGCGCAAGCTCCTCGCGCGTCGTCTCAGTGTCCTCGATCGCATCGTGAAGCCAGCCGGCGGCGACGAGTTCGGCATCCCCACCATCGGTCGCGGTCGCAAGCAAGTTCGCGACTTCGGCGAGATGATTGATATACGGCTCCTGGCCCCGCCCCTTGCGCGCCATGCCGTTGTGCCGGCGCGCAGCCAGCTCAGCAGCTTCCGAAATGAGGCGGACGGCGGGCAGCATGCTTATGCCTCCTCGTCACCGTTGGACGCACCGCTCTCTCCGTTAGTTAGGGGCGCATCGCTGGAAGGGCGGGTCATCTCGCGCCTCAATCGTTTGGCGCGGGTTCTTTGTAACGGAGAGACCTCGTCGTGTGGCATACCCCTCTCCCCAACCCTCCCCCGCAAGGGGGGAGGGAGCCTGACCATTGTGCTCACCTCACTGTCGATCACGCCGCGCGCCTCAGTTTACACTCACAGCTTCCCCATCACGTCGCCGCGGAAACCGTAGATGGTCTTCTTGCCGGCGAGCGCGACGAGCTGGACGTCGCGGGTCTGGCCGGGCTCGAAGCGGACGGCGGTGCCGGCGGCGATGTCGAGGCGCATGCCGCGGGCTTTCTTGCGGTCGAACTTCAGTGCCGGATTGGTTTCGAGGAAATGGTAGTGCGAGCCGACCTGGATCGGGCGGTCGCCGGTGTTGGCGACCGTGAGCGTCACGGTCTTGCGGCCGGCATTGAGCTCGATCTCGCCGTCCTGGATGAAGAGTTCGCCGGGGATCATGTCTGTCTTCCTCCGTCATTCCGGGGCTCGCGAAGCGCGAACCCGGAATCTCGATCAACAATCTCTGGATTCCGGGTTCGCCCTGCGGGCGCCCCGGAATGACGAATTTGAATCACCTGATCGGCTCGTGCACGGTGACGAGCTTGGTGCCATCAGGGAACGTCGCCTCGACCTGGATGTCGTGGATCATCTCGGGGATTCCAGGCATCACCTGGTCGCGGGTCAGCACCTGCGCACCGGATTGCATCAGCTCGGCGACGGTGCGGCCGTCGCGCGCGCCTTCGAGGATGAAATCGGAGATGATCGCGATCGCCTCGGGATGGTTGAGCTTGACGCCGCGGTCCAGCCTGCGGCGCGCCACGATGGCCGCCATCGAGATCAGAAGCTTGTCCTTTTCGCGGGGAGACAGGTTCATGCGAAATCTCTTCCGTTCAACACGTCAATTCAACCACAACCGCGGCAACGCGGCACCGGTGCGCGCCAGCACCGCCATCATGTCGGCGCGCAAGCGCGCCGCATCTTGGGCACAGAACCGCGCCATTGCAAAGCCATTCCAGGCCGATATCCCGACCTCGCCGGCGAAGGATTCCGAGGCCTCCCGAATGCGCTCGATGAGCGCCTCGTCGCCGGGGACGATCAGCGCCGTGCCGATCGCAGCGCCCCCCTTGGCCACCGCGGACCTCGCGAGTTTCGCGCCGATATTGCCGTCGAGTCTGACGGTCTCGGCAAAGACCAGCCGGCCGCCGCGGGAGAGCCGCCAGCGGTCGACGAACTCGCCCTGCTCCATCCGCTCACCCATGGCAGTGCGGCCGAACACCACGATCTCGCAGAGCAGGAGCGAGGCCGCCTCGTCGAGCGCGATGTCGAAGCGACGATGGACACGGGCACGATCAAACAGAATGGTCTCCTGCGGCAGCCAGGACAGATGCGCGCCGGCGCCGACCTTCAGGGCGATATTGAGCTCTGCCGCCGGGCCCTGCGCGCGATAGACCTTTTCGGCGGCCGCCGTGGTCAGCGTCAGCCGCGTGGCATCGGCCGCTGATATCTCGACATCGAAGCGATCGCCGCCGGCAACGCCACCGGCCGTGTTGACGAACACGCCGGAGAGCCCCTCATCCTCCGGCGAAGGAAAGCGCACACGCAGCGAGCCGGATTCATGCAACGCACCGCGCCGCGTCACGCCGTCGCGCGCGTGCACGTCGAACCTGACCGCGCCGCGGGCGCGGTTGGCTTCGAATATGGTGGACGTGACTGATAGTTCGCTGCGCATCCGCCTCCCCAGCCGGTCGCGGCACAAATGGCTTACAGAGCCATCTGACGGCTGATCTCGCTCGCGTCGAGATTGGTGCGGTCGCAGGTGAACTTCACCGCGCCGCGATCCATCACGGCGAAACTGTCGCCGAGTTCGCAGGCAAAGTCGAGATATTGTTCGACCAGCACGATGGCGATGTTGCCGAGATTGCGCAAGTAGGAGATGGCGCGGCCGATGTCCTTGATGATCGAGGGCTGGATGCCCTCGGTGGGCTCGTCGAGCAGCAGCAGCTTCGGCCGCATCACCAGCGCACGCCCGATCGCGAGCTGCTGTTGCTGGCCGCCGGAGAGGTCGCCGCCGCGCCGGCCGAGCATGGATTGCAGCACCGGAAACAGCGAGAACACGTCGTCCGGGATGTGCTTGTCCTCGCGCTTGAGCGGACCGAAGCCGGTCTTGAGATTCTCCTCGACCGTCAGCAGCGGAAAGATCTCGCGGCCCTGCGGCACGAAGCCGATGCCCTTGCGCGCCCGCTCATACGGCCTGAGGCCCGTGATGTCGCTGCCGTCGAACACGATCGCGCCCGAGGAGATCGGATATTGCCCAACCATCGCACGCAGCAGCGAGGTCTTGCCGACGCCGTTGCGCCCAAGCACGCAAGTCACCTTGCCGGGCTCGGCCGCGATCGAGACGCCGCGCAGCGCCTGCGCCGCGCCGTAGAACAGGTTGATGTCCTTGACCTCAAGCATGGCTCAGCGTCCCAGATAGACTTCGATGACCCGCTCGTTGGACGAGACCTGGTCGATGGTTCCTTCCGCGAGCACCGTGCCTTCATGCAGGCAGGTCACCTTGACGCCGAGCTCGCGCACGAACGTCATGTCGTGCTCGACCACCATGACGGTGTGGGTCTTGTTGATCTCCTTCAGCAGCTCCGCCGTGAGATGCGTCTCGACGTCGGTCATGCCGGCGACGGGCTCGTCGACCAGCAGGAGCTTCGGATCCTGCGCCAGCAGCATGCCGATCTCGAGCCATTGCTTCTGGCCGTGGCTGAGGCTGCCGGCGAGGCGGTTGCGCGACTCGGTGAGGCGGATCGTCTCCAGCACCTTGTCGATGCGCTCGGACTCGGCCTTGCTGCCGCGCCAGAACAGCGTGCCCTTGACGCTGTGGTCGACATTGAGCGCCAGCAGCAGATTGTCCTGCACGGTCTGGCTCTCGAACACGGTCGGTTTCTGGAATTTGCGGCCGATGCCGAGCTCGGCGATGCGGGTCTCGTCCAGCCGCGTGAGATCGGTGACGCCGTCGAACAGCACGGTGCCCTCGTCCGGCTTGGTCTTGCCGGTGATGATGTCCATCATCGTTGTCTTCCCGGCGCCGTTCGGGCCGATGATGGCGCGCATCTCGCCGGGTGCGAGCGTCAGAGAGAGGTTGTTGATGGCGTGGAAGCCGTCGAACGAGACGTGCACGCCGTCGAGATAGAGCATCGCGGAGGTTGCGCGGGTGTCCATGACGTTCATTGCGCTTCCTCCGCCATCTTGGGTTCGCTGACGCCGTCCTCGGCCGCGGCGCTCACAGTCGTCTCGGCCGGGCGCCTTTCCTGCGACGAAGCCCACCAGGCATTGAAGGTGCCGACGATGCCCTTGGGCAGCAGCAGCGTCACCAGGATGAACAGCGCGCCGAGCATGAACAGCCAGTACGGCGCCAGCATGCCCGAGGTGAAGAACGTCTTTGCGTAATTGACGACGACGGCGCCGAGCGCCGCGCCCACCAGCGTGCCGCGGCCACCGACCGCAACCCAGATCACCGCCTCGATCGAATTGCCCGGCGCGAACTCGCTCGGATTGATGATGCCGACCTGCGGCACGTAGAGCGCGCCGGCGACGCCGGCCATGCAGGCCGACACCGTGAACACGAATAGCTTGTAGGATTCGACACGATAGCCGAGGAAGCGGGTGCGCGATTCCGCGTCACGGACCGCGATCAGCACCTTGCCGAGCTTGGACGAGACGATGGCGCGGCAGATCAGAAAGCCCAGGATCAGCGCCAGGCAGCTCAGCGCAAACAGCGCGGCGCGAGTCCCCTCCGCCTGCACGTTGAAGCCGAGGATGTCCTTGAAGTCGGTCAGGCCGTTGTTGCCGCCGAAGCCGAAATCGTTGCGGAAGAAGGCGAGCAGCAGCGCATAGGTCATCGCCTGCGTGATGATCGACAGATACACGCCGGTGACGCGGGAGCGGAAGGCGAGCCAGCCGAAGCAGAAGGCGAGCAGCCCGGGCACGACCAGCACCATCAGCGCGGCAAACCAGAACATGTCGAAGCCGTACCAGTACCAGGGCAGCTTCGAATAGTTCAGGAACACCATGAAGTCGGGCAGGATCGGGTTGCCGTAGACGCCGCGGGTGCCGATCTGCCGCATCAGGTACATGCCCATCGCGTAGCCGCCGAGCGCAAAGAAAGCGCCGTGACCGAGCGAGAGGATGCCGCAATAGCCCCAGATCAGGTCGATCGCGAGCGCCAGGATGGCGTAGCAGACATATTTGCCCCAGAGCGCGACCAGGTAGGTCGGCACTTGCAGGAACGAGCCCGCGGGCAGCAGCAGGTTTGACAACGGGATCAGCACGCCCAGCGCGGCGACAACCAGCAGGAAGATCGTCGCGCCGCGGTCCAGCGATCGCGTCAGCATGTGAGGGGTCATGCTTCCACCGCACGGCCCTTGAGCGCGAACAGGCCGCGCGGCCGCTTTTGAATGAACAGGATGATGAGAACCAGGATGGCGATCTTGCCGAGCACGGCGCCTGCGACCGGCTCCAGGAACTTGTTGGCGATGCCGAGCGTGAAGGCGCCGACCAGCGTGCCCCAGAGATTGCCGACCCCGCCGAACACCACGACCATGAAGCTGTCGATGATATAGCTCTGGCCGAGATTGGGGCTGACATTGTCGATCTGCGACAGCGCCACGCCGGCGATGCCGGCAATGCCCGAACCGAGGCCGAAGGTGAGCGCGTCGACGCGCGAGGTGGCGATGCCCATCGAGGCCGCCATGCGGCGGTTCTGCGTCACGGCGCGCATCTCGAGGCCCAGCGCGGTGTAGCGCAGCATCGCCAGCAGGATCGCGAACACGGCGAGCGTGAAGCAGAGGATCCACAGCCGGTTATAGGTGATGGTGATCTGGCCGAGCTCGAAGGCACCGCTCATCCAGGAGGGATTGCCGACCTCGCGGTTGGTCGGGCCGAACATGGTGCGGACGGCCTGCTGGAGCACCAGCGACAGGCCCCAGGTCGCCAGCAGCGTCTCCAGTGGACGGCCGTAGAGGAAGCGGATGATGCTGCGCTCGATCAGAACGCCAATCGCGCCGGCGACGAGAAAGGCGAGCGGCACGGCGATCAGCAACGAATAGTCGAACAGGCCGGGATAGCGGGTGCGGATCACCTCCTGCACCACGAAGGTGGTGTAGGCCCCGATCATCACCATCTCGCCATGGGCCATGTTGATGACGCCCATCACGCCGAAGGTGATGGCGAGCCCGATCGCCGCGAGCAGCAGCACCGAGCCGAGCGAGAGGCCGTACCAGGCATTCTGCACCGTGGACCAGACCGCGAGCGAGCTCTGGATCGAGCCGATCGCGCTCGCGGCGGCCTTGGTCACCGAGGCCGGCTGGTCGCCCATGCCGGTGAGCAGAGCCATCGCCTCCTGGTCGCCGCGCGCCTTGAGGGTGGCGACGGCCTCGAGCTTCTCGACCTCGGTGGCGTCGGACTTGAACAGCAGGATCGCCGCGCGGGCGTCGCCGAGCGCAGCCTTGACGGATTTGTTGGTTTCCTTGGCGAGCGCGGCATCGACGGCTTCGAGCGCAGTCTCCTCATGCGACTTGAAGACAGACTGCGCGGCCTGGAGGCGCGTTCCGACATCCGGCGACTGAAGCGTCAGGCTGCCGACCGCGGCATCGACGCTGCGGCGCAGGCGATTGTTGAGGCGGACCGCGCTCGCACTGTCGGGAACGCTGGCGACGGACTGGCCGGTCGCGGCATCGATCGACTTGCCGTCGGTGCCGGTGACGTAGACCTTCTTGCTGTCCGGATCGGCCATGAGGCGGCCGTCCTGGAGCGCGCTGATGATCGGGAAGGCCAGCGGATTGCCGCTGCCCGCGACCACGCCGATCGCTTCTTCCGTGTCGGAATAATCATCGTTGGCGAATTTGGCGACCGCATCCTCGAACGGACCGGCGAAGGCCGGCAGTGCGAACGCGATCAGGAATAACGAGAGCAGGAGCGAACAGAGGCGGGCGGACAAATTGGCTAGCACTGTGAATGACCCCGGCAGAAATGGGTGGAGAAGGCGGCAGGATCGCCGCCTTCTCCAGTCGTGTAGTGGAGCATCAGATCCGGATCAGGAGCCCGAACCGAGGCACTTGTTGGTCTTGGTGTTGAAGTTGCCGCACTTCTTGCCGACCCAGTCGCCGATCAGGTCCTTGGAGCCGTCGAGCTCCTTCGACCAGGCGTCGCCGGCGACGAGACCGGGCGTCTTCCAGACCACGTCGAACTGACCGTTCGCCTTGATCTCGCCGATGAACACCGGCTTGGTGATGTGGTGGTTCGGAAGCATCTTGGAGGTGCCGCCGGTCAGGTTCTTGGCTTCGATGCCCGGGAGAGCGTCGATGACCTTGTCGGGATCGGTCGACTTCACCTTCTCGACCGCCTTGACCCACATGTCGAAGCCGATCACGTGCGCTTCCATCGGATCGTTGGTCACGCGCTTCGGATTCTTGGTGTAGGCCTGCCACGCCTTGATGAACTTCTCGTTCTCCGGCGACTTGATCGACTGGAAGTAGTTCCAGGCGGCCAGATGGCCGAGCAGCGGCTTGGTGTCGATGCCGGCGAGCTCTTCCTCACCCACCGAGAACGCGACCACCGGGATGTCCTTCGCCTTGATGCCCTGGTTGCCGAGCTCCTTGTAGAAGGGAACGTTGGCGTCGCCGTTGATGGTCGAGACCACCGCGGTCTTCTTGCCGGCCGAGCCGAACTTCTTGATGTCGGCCACGATCGTCTGCCAGTCGGAGTGACCGAACGGCGTGTAGTTGATCATGATGTCTTCCTGGGCGACACCCTTCGACTTCAGATAGGCTTCCAGGATCTTGTTGGTGGTGCGCGGATAGACGTAGTCGGTGCCCGCGAGCACCCAGCGCTTCACCTTCTCGTCCTTCATCAGGTAGTCGACGGCGGGGATCGCCTGCTGGTTCGGCGCAGCTCCCGTGTAGAACACGTTGCGCTCGCTCTCCTCGCCCTCGTACTGCACGGGGTAGAACAGGATGTTGTTCAGCTCCTTGAACACCGGAAGCACCGACTTGCGCGATACCGAGGTCCAGCAGCCGAACACGACCGAGACCTTGTCCTTGGTGATCAGCTCGCGGGCCTTTTCGGCGAACAGCGGCCAGTTCGAAGCGGGGTCGACGACGACGGCTTCGAGCTTCTTGCCGAGCACGCCGCCCTTCTTGTTCTGCTCGTCGATCAGGAAGAGGATGGTGTCCTTCAGCGTGGTTTCGCTGATGGCCATGGTGCCGGAGAGAGAGTGAAGCACACCGACCTTGATGGTGTCGTCCGCGGCCTTCGCGCCGGAAATGGAGGCCAGACCGAGCATCAGTCCGGCGGTCGCGGCGAGTAGGCCGCGGCGGCTAAATGACGCCGCTATATCGTGAGTGGATTTGGTAAGCATTTGTGTATCATCTCCCTGACGCAGACGTGAAAACGCTGCGAAACGGCCCCACGGCCGCCTAGCGGTTAACGGAATCGCAAGAACCATGCCATGGGCTGGACACACACCAAGTAATTGGTTTTATTCGCAAAATCTGCAAAAATCAAAATTTAGCCGCAGTCTGATTGCTCAAGACTTGAGCAAATAAATTGTATGCTAATGTGGCAGACAGTTCATTTTTTGAGCAAAACGATGCCTCTGTCTAAATTTCCGGCATAACTATTTTTGCACCGCAAACGCCGTTTCGGGCCAGCCTGCCTTGAAAGCGCCCGCTCAATGTTCCATATGGGCGGTCGAGACCTCTTGCGAATCAAGGGGTCGTTGCGAGCCGCGTGTTCTTAAGCCCTCTACGGGCGTCTGGCTTGCCCCATATCTCCCAAGCCATCCGACACCCCAAACACGCAGGTGTCTTCTCGACACCCGTTTGCGCGCGCCGCGCTGAATGCGCCGGGCGCCCGCCTTTGACATGGAAAGAACCCATCTTTTGACTTCGTTTCAGGACTTCGGCCTCGCCGAACCGATCGCGCGTGCTCTCTCCGAAGAGAACTACGTCACCCCCACCCCCATCCAGGCCCAGACCATTCCCACGGCGCTGACCGGCCGCGACGTCGTCGGCATCGCCCAGACCGGCACCGGCAAGACCGCGTCCTTCGCGCTGCCGATCCTGCACCGCCTGCTCGAGCACCGCATCAAGCCGCAGCCGAAGACCACCCGCGTCCTGGTCCTGTCGCCCACCCGCGAGCTGTCCGGCCAGATCCTCGACAGCTTCAACGCCTATGGCCGCCACATCCGCCTGTCCTCGACGCTCGCCATCGGCGGCGTGCCGATGGGCCGTCAGGTCCGCTCGCTGATGCAGGGCGTCGAAGTGCTGGTCGCCACCCCCGGCCGCCTGCTCGACCTCGTGCAGAGCAACGGGCTGAAGCTTGGCAGCGTCGAATTCCTCGTGCTCGACGAGGCCGACCGCATGCTCGACATGGGCTTCATCAACGACATCCGGAAGATCGTCGCCAAGCTGCCGATCAAGCGGCAGACGCTGTTCTTCTCGGCCACCATGCCCAAGGACATCGCCGAGCTCGCCGACTCCATGCTGCGTGATCCCGCCCGTGTCGCGGTGACCCCGGTCTCCTCGACCGCCGAGCGGATCAACCAGCGTATCCTCCAGGTCGACTTCTCGGCCAAGCCCGCCTTCCTGACCAAGCTTCTGAAGGACGAGCCGATCAACCGCGCGCTGGTCTTCACCCGCACCAAGCACGGCGCCGACAAGGTCGTGAAGACGCTCGAGAAGGCCGGCATTGCCGCCAGCGCCATCCACGGCAACAAGTCGCAGAACCATCGCGAGCGCACGCTCGCCCAGTTCCGCTCCGGCGACATCCGCACGCTGGTCGCCACCGACATCGCCGCTCGTGGCATCGACGTCGACGGCATCACCCACGTCATCAATTTCGACCTGCCCAACGTGCCCGAGACCTACGTCCACCGCATCGGCCGCACCGCGCGCGCCGGCGCTGAGGGCACCGCGATCTCGCTGGTCGCAGGCGGCGAGGAGCTCAGCTATCTCCGCGACATCGAGCGGCTGATCAAGGTGGCGCTGCCGCGCGAAGACCTCCGCACCGATGCCGGTCGCCGCGATGCAGGTCCTCCCCCGCCGCAGCAACGACAGGGCCGGCCGGGCCGCCCCGGCCAGCGTCCGCAAGGCGCAAGGCATGGTGAGCGCCACGGTGACGGACGGCGTGCCGACGAAAGGCATGCCGACGGACGCCACCATAGCGCCGGCAAGCAGGGTGATGGACGGCCCGGTGAAGGCCGGCATGGCGACGGAAGGCATGTTGAAGGAAGGCCTGGCAGCGGCCCGAAGGCCTCCAAGGGGTCTCGTCGCCGCCGCTCCGGCGGTAAGATGCATTCTTCGCCGACCGACCGTCCGGAACAGCGTTCCGCGCATAGCGCTGGGACGTCTGATGGGATACAAGGCGTTGCCTTTTTGCGCCGCGAGAGTCGGCCGAACGGCCAATCGACCCGCAAACCCTACTCGCACTAGCCGTCCACGACCTGGAGATATTCATGGCTAAGGAAGAGCTGATCCAGTTCGAAGGACTGGTCACCGAAATCCTCCCCGACGCCCGCTACCGCGTGCAGCTCGATGCCGGACACGAGATCGTTGCCTACACCGCCGGCAAGATGAAGAAGAACCGCATCAAGACGCTCGCGGGCGACCGCGTGACGGTGGAGATGTCGCCCTACGATCTCGAGAAGGGCCGGCTGATTTTCCGCCACAAGGACGAACGTCCCGCATCATCCGGCGGACCGCCGCGGGGTGGCGCGCAGCGCGGTGGCCAGTTCCGTCGCCGCTAAGCGGCGAACGACCATTCCGCGCGCAAGCGCGGAATTAAAATGCTGACCTGTATGCTGATCTGCCGCGCACGTCGCGGCGGATCAAAAAATCGTGCGCGTCAGGATTGTTTTGAAGCCCCATTTCCAATAAAATGAATTAATCGATTTTCGGCCGGACGACATTGGCATCCACCGGTACAGCCGGTTCAGACACGCTGACGACCCTTCCAGAAATTCGATCTAACCTGCCCGCGCGAGCGGGCTCTTACATTGTGTTATCTGAGAAGGAACTACCCCCGTGAGCATGGGAACCGTGAAGTGGTTTAACGCGACCAAGGGCTTTGGCTTCATCCAGCCCGACGACGGCGGCAAGGACGTGTTCGTGCACATCAGCGCCGTCGAGCGCGCCGGCCTCGGCACGCTGCGCGAAGGCCAGAAGATCTCCTACGAGATCGTTGCCGATCGCCGATCCGGCAAGTCGGCCGCCGACAATCTTCGCTCCGCCGGCTGAGCCAAAGGACCTTCGGTCCGGATCGGCTCGAGCGAGCAAACCAAAACAACAGAAAAGGCCGTGCGCGACGCACGGCCTTTTTTCATGTTCGACGAACCGGGAGAATTCTTCCTCGCCGGAGCGAGAGGCCGGACCGGACCGCACGATCCTGCCCGGCAATCCCGCCTATCGGTCTTGTTCGTTGGTCTTGCTGGTTGGTCTTGCTAGTTGGGCTTGGCGCCGGCGTTGCCGCTGGCATTGTTGCTCAGCGTACCGGCCTGGCTCATCGTGGTGTTGAAGAAATTGTCGCTGTCGCCCAGCGTCACGCGACGCTGGCAAATCGGCATGCAGCTATAGGACTCGCGCTCGACCCCGCGATAGACAGTGACGAGCCGGTCGCTCGGACCTTCGACCTGGATCTGGCGGTCGACCAGGATCTCGCCGCCCCTGTCGAGCGCGATGAAATTGGTGGCGCCGTAGCCCTTCCCGGTCACGACGATCATGCCGCCGGGCTGGAGCGTGACGTCGGCGATCAGGGGATTGCCGACCACGATGGTCGCCACCTTGCCGGGCAGCCGGACCAGCTTGGCCTGATCGACATTGACGGCGATGGTGTCGGCGGTGGATTCGGCAAGACCGGCAGCCGGCGATGCCAGCACCGCGGCCGCAACCAGAAGACACACGCGCGCATGGCGGCGCAGCAGTTCTTTACGCATACTCTTACTCCCGGGACGTCACAAACCGGCAGAAGCGATCAGATAACAGCGGAGCCGGTGCCCGACCGCGCTAACCTGCCCTCAATTCGTGAACGTTCCGCAAATTCGCCGACTATTGTTTGAACGGACTGGCGCTTTGCGGCCTTCGCGGTCGTGCTAGCGGCGAAACGGATAGGCGAGCTGGCCCGCGATCTCCTTGGGCATGGTCGCTTCGTCCTTGCCGTAATCCTGCGGCAGTTGCCCTTCCGGCATGCGGAAGGTGCCGAACAGCACGTCCCAGAGCGGGAAGGTCCCGGCGAAATTGGTGTCGCCGCCCTCCTCGAGCGAGGTGTGGTGCCAGCGGTGGAACACCGGCGTTGCCAGCACGTATTTGAACGGCCCGAAGGTCCAGTTCAGGTTGGCGTGCACGAAGGCCGAGTGGAAGGTCGTGAACGGGGCAAGCCAGACCATGACGTTCGGAGAGATGCCGGCCATCAGCAGCACGACGTCGACCCCGATCGAGCCGAGCATGAGATTGACGGGATGGAAGCGGGCCGCCGAAATCCAGCTTATCTCCTCCGAGGAGTGATGGATCGCGTGATACTTCCAGAACTCGCCGCCGTGGAACAACCGGTGCAGCCAGTACAGCATGAAATCCGACAGGACCAGGAATAGAACAGCCTGGACCCAGAGCGGCAACAGCGCCAGCGGGCCGTGGCCATTGTCGTAGAAGGCGATGAGATCGTCGGCATCGTGGATGTTGAAGAGGAGGCTCGCGCCGACGATCAAGAGCCCGATCCGCATGGTGCGGGCGAACACCGGAACGAAGAACCAGTAGCAGATGTCGGTGACGATCTCGCGTTTGCGCCACCAGGGAGTGCCGGGATTGCAGGCCCAGAAATGCTCGAGCACGGTGAAGACGGCCGCGAGCGCGAGGGTGATGGGGACCACCTTCGCGATGGTCTCGCCGAGCATCAGGGCGACTTGCATGGGCAGGCTCGACATCGTCGCCTCTCTTCCGAATTGCTGGTCCTCCTACGCCTACTCCGCGAAATTTAAGGGAGGGTGAAGCCGGCGACGCACTTGCGCCACGTTCGGAACCGGAGCGAATTCCGGCCGGCGTCTTAAGGTGAAATTCACTCTGGGTAAAAGCATCGCGCAGGAAGCGGGTTTGCACGATCGAATTAACCCCGCCGAAAGAGCTCGGCTTTCATGGTTATCGCGTCAAAGACAGCGCCGAACGAGGCGATCCAACCCCAGATGGAGTTTGTTCATGAAGAACCTGATTGCGCGTTTCGCCAAGGATGAATCCGGCGCCACCGCCATCGAATACGGCCTGATCGCCGCCGGCATCGCGCTGGCCATCATCACCGTCGTCAACAACCTCGGCACCACGCTGAACACCAAGTTCACCTCGATCAGCACGTCGCTGAAGTAAGCGACCGACAAGCGACGGCAAACGCCCCGGATCTCCGGGGCCTTTGTTTTTCCGAGTACGGCGAGTTCCAGTGGCGTTGCGCAAGTACAGAACCGATGCCGCGGTTGCGGCGGGCGAGGCGGAGGCGGCGCAGACCGGCTCACCGACCTACTGGGTCTGCCTTGCACTGCTGGTTGCGACGCTCGCACTCGCCGCGCGCATTGCCAGCCTCTGGTGAGCCCGCCTCTCGCGGGCCCGCCTGCCGCGGCCGCCGTTGTCGGTTTGTTTAGCACTGCCGGCTAGCATCGGGCGACGCCAGATCTCGCGACGAACCTCCGGCCTCAAGACGCAGCCCATGATCCTCGACCTTGCGCGCCTTCTGCTCTTCCCGGCCTTGATGGCGTTCGCCGCCGCGAGCGATCTCTTCACGATGACCATCTCGAACCGCGTCTCGCTGGTGTTGGTCGCGGGCTTCTTCGCGCTCGCCCTCGCCGGTGGCATGGCACCTTACGAGGTGCTCGGTCATGTCGGCGCCGGCGCGCTTGTCCTGGTCGGCGCCTTCACCTGTTTTGCGATGGGCTGGGTCGGCGGTGGCGACGCCAAGGTCGCGGCCTCCGTCGCGCTCTGGTTCGGCTTCGCACAGCTGATGAACTTCCTGCTCTACGCTTCGCTGTTCGGCGGCGCGCTGACGCTGCTCCTGCTCCAGTTCCGGCAATGGCCGCTGCCCTACGGCCTCGCGGGCCAGGCCTGGCTCGCGCGACTGCACGCCAAGGAGAGCGGCATTCCCTACGGCATCGCGCTCGCACTGAGCGCGCTGATGGTCTACCCGGAGACCGAATGGGTGAAGGCGATCGACCTCGCTCATCTCGCACTGCGCTGAACATTCCGGGTAAACCCGGCGTTAAGCCGATTTAGATACGCCTCATTAACCATGCTTTGACGAATAGCTGGTCAACTGCCGATTACGGCGGCGGCTGCGTCGCGGCGTTTTGTTGGAAAGTGAAGCGTATGAATAGGGCACGCATTGTCGTCCTGACGGTCGCCATCTGCGCCGGCGGTGTCGCCGCGTACCTGGCGAGCGGCTCGGACAATTCTGCGCCGCCTCCGGCGGCCCCGGTCGCGCAGCTTCCAACCGTCGACGTGCTGGTGGCCAAGAACGACATCGGCCTCGGCCAGACCGTGAAACCGGAAGACGTGCAATGGCAGACCTGGCCGGCCGCGACCGCCAGCGCCACCTTCATCCGCCGCAACGAGCGCCCCGAGGGCGTGACCCAGGTGACCGGTTCGATCGCGCGCGCCCCCTTCATCCAGGGTGAGCCGATCCGCGACCAGAAACTGGTCAAGTCCGAAGGCTCCGGCTTCATGGCGGCAATCCTGCCCACCGGCATGCGCGCGATCTCGACCGAGATATCGCCCGAGACCGGCGCAGGCGGCTTCATCCTGCCCAACGACCGCGTCGACGTGCTTCTGACGCGCCGCCTCAAGAACCCGGACCCGAACAGCGGCGCCCCTGATATCGTCACGTCCGAGATCATCCTGGCCAACATCCGCGTCCTGGCCATCGACCAGGCGCCGAAGGAGAAGGACGGCCAGAATACGGTGGTCGGCAAGACCGTCACCCTCGAGCTCAATCCCGCGCAGACGGCGACGCTTTCCGCCGCCCGCCAGAGCGGCACGCTGTCGCTGGCGCTGCGCAGCATCGTCGACGTCAAGATGAGCGAGATCACGCTCGATGATTCCGCACAGAAGCGCGATGGCGTTTCGATCATTCGCTACGGTATCCCAAGCTCGACGGCGAAGGCACGATGAGGGCAGTCGATATGAAATGCAGGGCAGATTTGGCGACGATGCGAACCTCAATGGTCCGCGCCCTGTCGTTTTCGGCCGCTCTCGCGCTGGTGCTCAACCCGGCGCTGACCCCCGTGGTCGCCGCCGACTACCGCCCCGTGGCGCCGGTCGCGGCCGACGGCCAGATGAACGCGCGCTTCCTCTCCCTCGGCGTCGGCAAGTCCATCGTGATCGACCTCCCGCGCGACATCAAGGATGTGCTGGTCGCCGATCCCAAGATCGCCAATGCGGTGGTCCGCTCGTCGCAGCGCGCCTACATCATCGGCGCCACGGTCGGCCAGACCAACATCGTGTTCTTCGATTCCGCCGGCCAGCAGATTGCGGCCTATGACATCGCGGTCAAGCGCGACCTCAACGGCGTGCGGGCGGCGCTGAAGCAAATCCTGCCCAATTCCGACATCCAGATCGACGGCCTCGGCGAAGGCGTCGTGCTGACCGGCACGGCCGCGAACCCGATGGAAGCGCAGCAGGCCAACGATCTCGCCGCGCGCCTCGCCGGCGGCGCCGACAAGGTGGTGAACTCGATCGTGGTCCGCGGCCGCGACCAGGTCATGCTCAAGGTGACGGTCGCCGAAGTCGCGCGCAACATCGTCAAGCAGCTCGGCATCGACCTCACCGCCAACCTGAACTACGGCACGTCTGTGGTGAGCTTCACCAACTCCAACCCGTTCACCGCTCTTGGCAAGAACCTGGTGGACGGCAACAGCCTGACCACGAAGTTCGGCGCGACGCCGTCGGTGCAGGCCACGCTGCGCGCGATGGAGACCGCCGGCGTGATCCGGACGCTGGCCGAGCCGAACCTGACCGCGATCTCCGGCGAATCGGCGACCTTCATCGCCGGCGGCGAATTCCCGGTACCGGCGGGCTACGCGTGCGATCCCACGACGCATGTCTGTACCACCCAGATCAGCTTCAAGAAGTTCGGCATCTCGCTCAACTTCACGCCCGTGGTGCTGACCGAGGGCAAGATCAGCCTGCGGGTGATGACCGAGGTTTCGGAACTGTCGAACGAGAATGCGATCACGCTGTCGCAGGCCGTGACCTTGTCGACGGTGAACTCGCTCACCGTGCCTTCGATCAAGACCCGCCGGGCGGAGACGTCGCTGGAGATTCCCTCTGGCGGTGCGATGGCGATGGCCGGCCTGATCCAGCAGCAGACCAAGCAGGCGGTCAGCGGGCTGCCGGGCATGATGCAGCTGCCGATCCTCGGCGCGCTGTTCCGCAGCCGCGACTTCGTCAACAACGCGACCGAGCTGGTCGTGATCGTGACGCCCTATATCGTTCGCGCCGTGGCGCAGAAGGACCTGTCGCGGCCGGATGACGGCTTCTCCGCGCCCGCCGATCCGCAGGTCGAGCTGCTCGGCAACATCAACCGCATCTACGGCGTGCCTGGCCGGACCGAACCGGCCCGGAACTACCGTGGCACCTACGGCTTCATCACCGACTAAAGCGCAACGGGGACTTCGTTATGACCACAAGACCACCCCAGATTCGCAGAGGCGCCATCGGCTTCGGTGGCGCGCTCGTCGGCATTGCGCTTGCGCTCGGTGGCTGCCAGCACGACGAAGCGGTCACCGCCTCCATTCCCGACAGCTACAAGCAGCGTCACCCGATCGCGATCGAGGAGCAGAACCGTTCGATCGTCGTCTTCGTCGGCCACGCCCGCGGCGGGTTGACCGCGGCCCAGCGCGCCGACGTGATGGGTCTGGCATCGGCCTGGCTGCATGAAGGCACCGGCGCCATCCATATCGACGTGCCGTCCGGGACGCCCAACGCGCGTCCGGTCGCCGAGTCGATGCGTGAGATCCAGGCGATGCTGGCGGCGGCGGGCGTTCCGCCACGCGGCATCATCGCCCGCCCCTACCAGCCGGAAGACAAGCGCTTCCTGCCGCCGATCCGGCTGACCTATTCCAAGATCGCCGCGGTCGCGGGCCCCTGCGGGCTGTGGCCGGAGGACATCGGCCCCTCGATCAAGAACAAGAGCTGGTTCGAGAACAAGGAATACTACAATTACGGTTGCGCCTATCAGCGCAACCTCGCAGCCATGGTCGACAATCCGTCGGACCTCGAGCAGCCGCGGCCGGAGACTCCCTCCTATACGATACGGCGCACCGCTGCGTTCGAGAAGTATCGCAAGGGAGTACCGACGGCGGTCGCCTATCCTGAGGCCGACAAGGCCAAACTCAGCGACACCGGCAGATGATCAGCTACGCCAGGCAACCACACGAAGAGCAGCCGGAAGCAGCTTCGCCACCGGTCGAGGAGCATATTGCGCCTGCGCCGCGCGTCTCGGTCCAGGCCTTCTGCGAGACCGTGGAAACCGCTGCCGCGGTACAGTCGGCCGGCGAGGATCGCCGTCTCGGCAAGGCTCACCTGAAGATCCAGATGGGCGGCATGGCGGCTGCGGTCGAAGCCTACCGCTCGGCGCCCACGCCGAACGTGATCGTGCTCGAGAGCGACGGCCGCAACGACCTCCTGGGCGGGCTCGACCAGCTCGCCACCGTCTGCGACGCCGGCACCCGTGTGGTCGTGATCGGCCGCATCAACGACGTCACGCTCTATCGCGAGCTGGTGCGCCGCGGCGTCAGCGACTACGTGCTCGCGCCGGTTGGCGCGATCGACGTCGTGCGCTCGATCTGCAACCTGTTCTCCGCGCCGGAAGCCAAGGCGGTCGGCCGCATCATCGCCGTGGTCGGCGCCAAGGGCGGCGTCGGCGCGTCCACCATCTCCCATAACGTCGCCTGGGCGATCGCGCGCGACCTCGCGATGGACGCGGTCGTCGCCGATCTCGACCTCGCCTTCGGCACCGCCGGGCTCGACTACAACCAGGACCCGCCGCAGGGCATTGCGGACGCCGTGTTCTCGCCCGATCGTGTCGATACCGCCTTCATCGACCGCCTGCTGTCGAAATGCACCGACCACCTCAGCCTGCTGGCGGCGCCGGCGACGCTCGACCGGGTCTATGATTTCGGCACCGATGCCTTCGATGCCGTATTCGACACGCTGCGCTCCACCATGCCCTGCATCGTGCTCGACATCCCGCACCAATGGTCGGGCTGGACCAAGCGCGCTCTGATCGGGGCCGACGACATCCTGATCGTGGCGGCGCCCGACCTCGCCAATCTGCGCAATGCCAAGAACCTGTTCGACCTGTTGAAGGCCGCGCGCCCCAACGACCGGCCGCCGCTCTACTGCCTGAACCAGGTCGGAGTGCCGAAACGTCCCGAAATCGCCGCTGCGGAGTTCGCCAAGGCGATCGAGAGCCAGCCGGTCGTCTCGATCCCGTTCGAGCCGCAGATCTTCGGCTCGGCAGCCAACAACGGCCAGATGATCGCGGAGATCTCCGCCAACCACAAGTCGATCGAGATGTTCCTCCAGATCGCCCAGCGCCTGACCGGCCGCAGCGAAACGAAGAAACAAAAGTCGTCCCTGCTTTCACCCCTGATTGAGAAGTTGCGGGGAAAATAAGCCGCCGCATGGAGTCGTTAAGTGTTTGGTAAGCGTAGCGGAACAGACACCGACCTTCGGGCCCCAAAGCCCGGCGCCGTGTCGCCAGAGCCTGTCCCGGCTCCGGCGCCGACGGTGTCGCGCGCGCCGCCCCCGCCGGTCGTCGCCTCGCCGCCGCTTGCCCCGGCGAGGCCTGCGCCGGCCATGGAAACCCGCCGCTCGGACAATTACTACGAGGTCAAGGCGACCATCTTCGGCGCGCTGATCGAGGCCATCGACCTCGCCCAGCTCGCCAAGCTCGACTCGGAGTCGGCCCGCGAGGAAATCCGCGACATCGTCAATGAGATCATCGCGATCAAGAACATCGTGATGTCGATCGCCGAGCAGGAAGAGCTGCTCGACGACATCTGCAACGACGTTCTGGGCTACGGTCCGCTCGAGCCGCTGCTGTCGCGCGACGACATCGCGGACATCATGGTCAACGGCGCCAACACCGTCTACATCGAGGTCGCCGGCAAGATCCAGCGCACGGGCATCCGCTTCCGCGACAACCAGCAACTCCTCAACATCTGTCAGCGCATCGTCAGCCAGGTCGGCCGGCGTGTCGACGAATCCTCGCCGATCTGCGACGCGCGTCTCGCCGACGGCTCCCGCGTCAACGCCATCGTGCCGCCGCTGTCGATCGACGGGCCCACACTCACCATCCGCAAATTCAAGAAGGACAAGCTGACGCTGGATCAGCTCGTCAAGTTCGGCGCAATCTCGCCGGAGGGTGCGGAAATCCTCCAGATCATCGGCCGCGTCCGCTGCAATGTGCTGATCTCCGGCGGTACCGGCTCGGGCAAGACCACTCTGCTCAACTGCCTGACCAATTATATCGAGCACGACGAGCGCGTCATCACATGCGAGGACGCGGCCGAGCTCCAGCTCCAGCAGCCCCATGTGGTGCGGCTGGAAACCCGCCCGCCCAACATCGAGGGCGAAGGCCAGGTCACCATGCGCGAGCTGGTGCGCAACTGCCTGCGTATGCGCCCCGAACGCATCATCGTCGGCGAAGTCCGCGGCCCCGAGGCGTTCGACCTGCTTCAGGCCATGAACACCGGCCACGACGGCTCGATGGGCACGCTGCACGCCAACAACCCGCGCGAGGCGCTGTCGCGCTGCGAATCCATGATCACGATGGGCGGCTTCTCGCTGCCGTCGCGGACCATCCGCGAGATGATCTGCGCCTCGATCGACGTCATCGTCCAGGCCGCGCGCCTGCGCGACGGTTCGCGCCGCATCACCCACATCACCGAGGTGATGGGCATGGAAGGCGACACCATCATCACCCAGGACATCTTCCTCTACGACATGGTCGGCGAGGACGCCAACGGCAAGATCATCGGGCGGCATCGCTCGACCGGCATCGGCCGTCCGAAGTTCTGGGAACGCGCTCGCTATTACGGCGAGGAGAAGCGCCTTGGCGCCGCGCTCGACGCGGCCGAAGTGGCGCAGCAGACGTGAGCAGGTCAGCGCCGCCATGAACATGCAGGTCCTCGCCCTCGCCTTCCTCGCCACCGCCGCTGTCGGCGGCATCGCCTGGGTCTTCCTCTATCCGTTGCTATCCGGGGAGCGGCAGGCGGAAAGCCGCCGCGCCTCGATCGCGCGCGCCGACGCGCCCATGGCCAAGCAGACCGAGAAGAGCCAGCGCTCGCGCCGTGAACAGGTCGAGACTTCGCTGAAGGATCTCGAGGCCCGACGTCAGCAGGAGAAGAGCGTTCCGCTCAGCGTCCGCCTGTCGCAGGCGGGGCTGGACTGGACGCCGCAGAAATTCTGGATCGCGTCCGCCGTCGTGGCGGGCGTGCTGTTCGCGATTGCCATGTTCGTCGGTGGCGGCCTGCTCGGCGCCGCCGGCCTCGCCTTCGCCGGCGGCTTCGGCCTGCCGCGCTGGGCACTCAGCTTCCTGAAGAAGCGCCGCGAAAACAAATTCCTGGCGGCGCTGCCCGACGCCGTCGACGTGATCGTCCGCGGCATCAAGGCGGGCCTGCCGCTGTTCGAATCGATCAAGGTGGTCGCCGCCGATTCGCCCGAGCCGCTGCGCAGCGAGTTCCTGGCCATCATCGAGACACAGGCGATCGGCATGCCGCTCGGCGAAGCCTGCTCGCGCCTCTACGATCGCATGCCGCTGCCGGAAGCGAATTTCTTCGGCATCGTGATCTCGATCCAGCAGAAGTCGGGCGGCAACCTCTCCGAAGCGCTGGGCAACCTCTCCAAGGTGCTGCGCGACCGCAAGAAGATGAGGGAAAAGATCCAGGCGATGTCGATGGAGGCCAAGGCCTCGGCCGGCATCATCGGCTCGCTGCCGCCGATCGTGATGTTCCTCGTCTATCTCACGACACCGCACTACATCTCCCTGCTGTGGACCCATCCTACCGGCCAGCTCATGCTGGTCGCCTGCGTCGTCTGGATGTCGATCGGCATCATGGTGATGAAGAAGATGATCAACTTCGATTTCTGACGGTGGCGTATGGTCGAATTTCTCGTTTCGAAACTGCATGACGTCCGCTTCATGACCATGCTGCTGGCGGCCATCGCCGCCAGCGCCACCGTCTATACGCTGGTGATGCCCCTGTTCGCAGGCGAGGGCCTCTCCAAGCGCATGAAGGCGGTGGCGAGCGAGCGCGAACGGATCCGGCAGCGCGAGCGCGAGCGCCTCAACAAGAGCGAGAAGGTCTCGCTGCGCCAGACGCCGAAGCAGCTCGTCTCCAAGGTCGTCGAGGATTTCAACCTCACCAAATGGCTCGCGCAGGAGGCGGCCCGCGACAAACTCATCATGGCCGGCTACCGCGGTCAGGCGCCGTACATCACCTTCCTGTTTGCGCGCATGGTCGCTCCGCTCACCCTGTTCGTGGGCTCGGTCCTGTACGTGTTCCTGATCGCGCATATGGACAAACCGACGCCGGTCAAGATCGGCATCTGCGTCGGCGCCGCCTATCTCGGGCTTCAGGCCCCGATGCTGTTCCTCAGGAACGCGATCTCCAAGCGCCAGCTCTCGATCAAGCGCGCCTTTCCCGACGCGCTCGACCTGTTGCTGATCTGCATCGAATCCGGCATGTCGGTCGAAATGGCGTTCCGGAAAGTCGCCACCGAGATCGTCGGCCAGTCGATCGCGCTGTCGGAAGAGTTCACGCTGACCACCGCCGAGCTGTCCTATTTGCAGGACCGCAAGGTCGCCTATGAGAACCTGGCGCGACGCACCGGGCTCGAGGGCGTCAAGTCGGTGTGTCTGGCGCTTCAGCAGGCGGAACGTTACGGCACTCCGCTCGGACATTCCCTGCGCGTCATGGCGCAGGAAAACCGCGACATGCGCATGAACGAGGCCGAGAAGAAGGCCGCCGCGCTGCCGCCGAAGCTGACGGTGCCGATGATCCTGTTCTTCCTGCCGGTGCTGTTCGTCGTCATTCTCGGGCCGACCGGCATCAAGATCTCCGAGATGCAATAACGCAAGACGTGGCCGCGCGCGGTTCGCGCGAGCGGCTTCAGGATGAGACGATCAGGTCGGATCAGTCGGGCCGGGTGAGCGCAGCGACCGGAGTCCGCTTCGGCGTACCGCGCGGGGCGTCGTTGCGGCTCAGCATTTCCTTCAGATAGGCGACATTGGCCGCGGCCTGTTCCGGCGGCAGGTCCGCCTTCACGATGGTTTCGGCTTCGGCAAAGCGGCCCTGGAGACCGACGACCAGGCCGAGATTCTGCCGCACCCGCGCGTTCGCGCGCGGCGAGGCGTGGGCCTGCCGCAACGCCTCTTCGGCCTTCGGCAGGTCCTTCGACAACATGTAGGACAGACCGACATTGGAGAGCACGCCGGGATCGCCCGGCGCGATCCTCAGCGCACTCGCATAGTAGGAGCGCGCCTCCTCGTGACGGCCCATCTGATCGAGCGCCGTGCCCTGCACCGAGAGCAGGCGCCAGTCCGGATTGTCGGGAGAATGCGCTTTCGACAGCACGTCGAAGGCCTGCTGGAAATTGCCGTTGTCGGCGAGTGCACGGCCGTACTGGGCGAGCAGCGGCTTGTTGCCGGGATTGGCGATGGTCGCCTGCTCGAGGACGGCGGCGGCCTGGGCGCGCTGGCCGTTGGCGCGCAAGGCCTGGCCATAGCCGAGCGCGGCCTCGGCATCCTTGGGATTGGCACGATAACGCTCGCCATAGACTTCGGCGGCGCGCGCGGGATCGCTGGGAGGGGCCTCCGCGCGCGACCCGATCGAGCCGGTGACGTCGGAGAGCTTTGACATTGCCGTGCAGCCGCCGAGGCTCATGGCCACCACCGCGACGAGCGAGGCAGATGCGAGAAGCCGGGCAGGACTGAACTGTTGACGCATGACGCTTTGACTCTCGCGCGGATGGATCGAGCCGAACGCGCCAGCAATAGACTGTTAACCCTAATGGCCGGTTAACGCCGGGGTGCCTCCTCACGGCGGCGTCTGCGGCGGCACCTCTCCGCCGAGACCTAGGTCGAGGCCGAGCGCCTTCACCTGCTCGTTCAGGTCCCGCAGCAATTGCAGCCTTTCCTGCGCCTGCGCCTCGACGTCGACGTCCGTGCGCGGCATCCCGGGCCATTCGCGCCGGAGGTCGTCGCGATTGACCAGACGCTTCGCCCGGAGCTCGTCAAGCCGAAGCGGATCGATGCCGAGCACGCCGGCGGATTGCCCGATCAGCCGGCACAGCAGCACGGTCACCGCGGCAACCGCATCGGCCTCATGCTTGCGCCCGAACCTCGAGAACTTGCCGTCGAGATCGGCCCAGGCATGGGAGGTGACGAGATAGGCGTGGAGCGCATTCGCCCAGTCCGGCTCGCCGCATGCATAGAATGCGCGGCGCATCAGGAGCCGGCGCGCCAATGCGGCGACCTGATCCCGCTTCAGCGTCGCGATTGAAGCGATCTCGATTGCCGACTGGACGGCCGGGTCGCGGGAATAATCCCGCCGTGCCGGCAACCAGATGATGCCGCCCGGCAGATTCGAGTCGAGCAGGCGGAAGCCGCCATCGTTGCGCGGCCGCGAATAGCGCGCGATTGCAAATCCATGTTCGGAGTTGCCTGCATCGGACATTGGACCGAAATGGACGATGTTGAAGCCGGCATCGTCGCCGCCCTGCCCGGTCGAGGACGGACAGGACAGCACGTAGATCGTGCGCCAGAACGCTTCATCGCCCCTGCTCCGCGTCGCACGCGGATCCGGAATCGAGTAGCGGGTCAGCCCCTCGACATGCCGGTGACCGTGCAGGACCAGATCGACGTTGAGCGAGGTGGCCGCTTCGAGGAAGGTCGCGGGCGCGGCGAGATACATCAGCGGTTCATCGGGGGTGCCGAGAAAGCGCTTTCCTTCGCCGGTCGCCTGCGGCAGCGGATGATGGTGCAGCGCCAGCACCCGCACGAGGTTGTCTGCCGGCTCGGCGTAATCGGCGCGTCCAGCCGATCCAAGGCTGCCCGCAAGCTCGACGCTCAGCCGGGCGGAATCCGCAACCATGGCGTGGTAGATGCCTTGGTCGATATTGCCGTTCGCAAGCATCGTGAGGCTGGCGCGGTTGGAATCCAGCAGCACCAGATCGAGGCCGGCCCGGCGGTAATAGACGCTCTTCGAGGTCCGCGGCAGATGCAGGTAGTCATAGACGTCGTGGCGGCCCGCGCGCTGGCTCGGACGCTTGGCGTCGTGATTGCCGGCAATCGCCTGGATGTCGGTGAACACACGGCTCCGCCGCAAGGACGCGATGACGGCGAGCGCTTCGTCGAGCGCGCGCGGCGTCGGGTCGTCCACGAGATCGCCTGTGATCAGCAGGATGCGATCGGGAACGTCCGCGAAGGCCGCCATCCTCTCGCGCAGAGCGGCGCTCAGTGTCTCGATCGCCGCAAGCAGCCGCCCTGACCCGTCCAGATGCAGGTCGGAAATCTGCGCAATAACGAACGATCTATCCATGTTGCGCCGCTCGTTGCGGATGCTGCGCCGCCCAATACGATGAGAGAAATGCCTTCGACGAACGGGTTCAGGCCGGTCTCGGCCCGGGCAAGGACGAACCCCGGGGCAAGTATCAACCGCGTGCCACTGCGTTCCTGCACTCGATGCATGCAGAGCCGAGCGTCGCAATCTAAAATATTCGCCGATAATGCCACAACCACAGCGCTAGTAAAGCCCTGCGGCCGTGCGCGCGTGAACGGCAGTTCTCAGCATGGATGGGTACGAGATCTGCCCGTCGCCGGTTTCGTTTCACCGGATCAATATTCGATGGCAAGCCGCTTGCGGATTTCGTCGACGCGCTTGTCGAGCGCATCGAAGCGCGCGTGTACGGAGCGGTCGTGGAGATAGAAGACGTAGCCGCCGGCAAGAAACGCGAAGATCCAATGATGATGCTCGACATAGCTGAAGATCGCCTCGACGGCCTGGCCGATGAATGTGACCATGCTCCACACGACGTCCATTGCATTTCCTCCCGGCAGGCTTCGCCTTCGGCCGCCGGCGATCCGTTTGCATCTGGCGGCCGTTGCCGGAACCTAGCATGGGCCCCGTGCTGCGAGTAGCGGCTCGCTCAACGGTGACAGCAAAGCCGATTGCGGCCACGGCAAAACTCTGCGAAGTCTCCTTCATCCGCATAACCAGCCTGATCTGACGACCCGGACCCGCCAATGCCTTCTGTCTTCGAGACGTCCCCGACCGCCATCCCGATCACCTTCGTCACCAAGTCGAGCTGGGATCAGGTCGCCGAGACGCTGCCGCCGGCGCAACGCCAGTTCGCAACGGCGAGCGCCTTCACCGCCAAGCCGAGCGGCTATCTCGCCCTGCCCGCCCCCGACGGTGCGATCGCGCAGGTGCTGTTCGGCCTCGAGGACGAGGGCGCAATATCCCGCGACCTGTTCCGGCCGGGCGCCCTGCCCGGCCTGCTGCCGCCGGGCACCTATCGCTTTGCCAATGCACCGCACGATGTGCGGCTCGCCGCACTCGCCTTCGCGCTCGGCAGCTACCGCTTCGCCCGCTACCGCAAGGCTGATAGACCCGATGTCCGTCTGGTGCCGCCTGACGGCGTCGATGCGATCGAGATCAGCCGCATGGCGGATGCCGCGATGCTGGCGCGCGACCTCATCAACACGCCGTCCAACGACATGGGGCCGGAGGAGCTCGCTGCAGCCGCGCAGGAGCTCGCCGGCGAATTCGGCGCGAGCTTTGCCTGCATCATCGGCGAGGATCTGAGGACAGATTTTCCGCTGATCCACGCCGTCGGCATGGCCTCGGACCGCGCGCCGCGGCTGATCGACATCGGCTGGGGCGATCCCGCCCATCCCAAGGTGACGCTGGTCGGCAAGGGCGTGTGCTTCGACACCGGCGGGCTCGACCTGAAGCCGTCGAGCGGCATGCTGATCATGAAGAAGGACATGGGTGGCGCGGCCAACGTTCTGGCGCTCGCGCGCATGGTGATGGACGCGAAGCTGAAGGTCCGGCTGCGCGTGCTGATTCCGGCGGTCGAGAATGCGGTCGCTGGCAATGCCTTCCGCCCGCTCGACATTTTTACATCGCGCAAGGGCATCACGGTCGAGATCGGCAACACGGACGCCGAAGGCCGGCTCGTGCTCGCCGATGCACTGGCGCTCGCCGACGAGGAGAAGCCCGACCTGCTGATCGATCTCGGCACGCTGACGGGAGCTGCACGCGTCGCGCTGGGGCCGGATTTACCGCCCTTTTACACCAATGATGAGACGCTTGCCGCCGACGTCGCGCGCTGCGCCGTCAAGGAGAACGATCCGTTGTGGCGCATGCCGCTGTGGCCGCCCTACGATGCGTGGCTGGACTCCAAGACCGCCACCATCACCAACGCACCGTCGGGCGGCTTTGCCGGCTCGATTACCTGTGCGCTGTTCCTGCAACGCTTCGTCGAGCAGGCCAAGAGCTGGCTGCATGTCGACATCTATGGCTGGACGCCGTCGGCGAAGCCGGCGCGCCCCGAAGGCGGCGAGTGCCAGGCCGCGCGCGCCATCTACACATTGCTGAGCGAGCGCTATGCATGATCCAGGACACGATCCAAGGCTGACACCGGCGCGGGCCGACCTCGCCGCCAAATATCTCGAAGGCAAGGTGCAGGCGGAGCGCTTCGTCACCGGCGAGGAATTCGAGGTGACGGAGGCAATTGCAGCGGTGCGCGAGCAGCCGTCCTCGGGCGCGATGCTGATGACGGAGGCGCTGCGCGGCGAGCGCGTCACGGTCTACGATCGCAATGGCGAGGGCTGGGCCTGGGGCCAGCTTGGCGGTGACGGCTATGTCGGCTGGCTTCCCGATGCGGCGCTGATGAGGCCGACGGCCGCCCCGACGCACAAGGTCAGCGCGCTCAGGACGTTTGCGTTCCCCGGCCCCTCGATCAAGCTGCCGCCAGCCGGCACGCTCGTGATGGGATCGAAGCTGGCGGTGGCCCGCGAGGACGGCAGCTTCGCGGTGACGCGTGACGGAGCCTATGTGCCGAAGGCGCATCTCGCCGCGCTCGATCATCGCGAGCCGGACTTCGTCGCAGTCGCCGAACGCTTCGTCGGCACGCCCTATCTCTGGGGCGGCAAGAGCAGCCTCGGCATCGACTGCTCGGGCCTCGTGCAGGTCTCGCTGACGGCGGCCGGCACCGGCTGCCCGCGCGACAGCGACATGCAGCAGACCGGGCTTGGACGCGGCCTGGAGGCGCATGAACGAAGCAGCTTGCTGCGCGGCGATCTGATCTTCTGGAAGGGCCATGTCGCGATCGTCCGCGACGGCGGCACCATGGTTCACGCCAACGCGCATCATATGGCGACGGTGATCGAGCCGATCGAACCGGCGATTGCGCGGATCAAGCAGGCCGGCAGCGAGGTCGTCGCGATCAAGCGGCTCTGATTATTGCAGTCATTCCGGGGCACGCGCATCGCGGGTGAACTATGATGTGCAATTGCACATCTGAGAATCTCGCCCCACAATCTCTGGATTCCGGGTTCGCGCTTCGCGCGCCGCCCCGGAATGACGAGATCAAGTCGCCACCGATCCATTCCCAGCCGTCTCCAGCCGGAACGCCGCCGCGAACAGTGCGCGCGTGTAGTCGCTCTTGGGGTTCTTGAACAGCTCGGCCGCCTGCCCCTCCTCGACCACCTTGCCGCCGCGCATCACGATGAGATGGCTGGCGAGCGAGGCGACGACGCGCAAATCGTGCGAGATGAACATGTAGGTGAGATCGCGCTTGCGCTGAAGTTCGCGCAACAGATCGACCATCTGCGCCTGGAACAGCATGTCGAGCGCGCTGGTCGGCTCGTCCAGCACGACGAAATCCGGTTCCAGCACCACCGCGCGCGCGATGCTGATGCGCTGGCGCTGGCCGCCGGAGAACTCATGCGGGTAGCGGTAGCGGGTGTCGGGCTTCAGCCCGACGTCCTCGAGCGCCTTGACGACGCGCGCCTCTCGCTCATCGCGCGACAGTTTCGGCTGATGCACGGAGAGGCCTTCGGCGATGATGTCGGCGACCGACATGCGCGGACTGAGCGAGCCGAACGGATCCTGGAACACGATCTGCATGTCGCGCCGAAACGGCCGCATCTCCTTGAAGCGCAGGCCCTGGATGTCTTTCCCCAGGAACACGATGCGCCCGTTCGAGGAGATCAGCCGCAGCAGCGCCAGCCCCAGCGTGGTCTTGCCCGAGCCGGATTCGCCGACAACGCCGAGCGTCTCGCCCTTGCGCACGGCGAGGCTGACGCCGTCGACCGCCTTGATGTGGCCGACCGTCTTGCGCATCAAGCCACGCTTGATCGGAAACCACACTTTCAGGTCGTCGGCCGACATCACCACCGGCGCATCCGGCTGCGGCGGCGCGGGATCCGGCTTCGGCTCGGCCGCGAGCAGGTCGCGCGTATAGGGGTGCTTCGGCGTCTTGAACACCTGCTCGACCGGTCCCTGCTCGACGATCTCGCCGCTCTTCATGACGCAGACGTGGTCGGCGATGCGGCGCACGATGCCGAGATCATGGGTGATGAAGAGCAGGCTCATGCCGAGCCGCGCGCGGATCTCTGCGAGCAGCGCCAGGATCTGCGCCTGCACGGTGACGTCGAGCGCCGTGGTCGGCTCGTCCGCGATCAGCAGATCGGGCTCGTTGGCGAGCGCCATCGCGATCATCACGCGCTGACGCTGGCCTCCGGAGAGCTGGTGCGGATAGCTGTTGAGCCGCGTCTCCGGATCGGGGATGCCGACCTGGGTCAGCAGCTCCAGCGTCCGCTTGCGCGCCAGTGCGTTGCTGGTCGGATTGTGCAGCTGGATGATTTCGCCGATCTGCGCCTCGATCGTGTGCAGCGGGTTGAGCGAGGTCATCGGCTCCTGGAAGATGATGGAGATGTCGCTGCCGCGGACCTCCCGCATCTGCTGCTCGGACTGGTCGATCAGCTCCTGTCCCTTGAAGCGGATGCTTCCCGAGGGGTGCGAGGCGTTCGGATAGGGCAGCAGCTTCAGGATCGAGAGCGCGCTGACGGACTTGCCGGAGCCGGATTCGCCGACCAGCGCCAGGCATTCGCCGCGCTTGATCTGGAACGAGACCTTGTCGACCGCGAGTGTCGTGGCACCACCCTGGTGGAAGGCCACCGAAAGGTCGCGTACGGCAAGCAGGGGCTGGTTGATCGCGTCCATTGACCTACCTGAACGTCTTGCGCGGATCGAAGGCGTCGCGCACGGCTTCGCCGATGAAGATCAACAGCGACAGCATGATCGCGACCGAGAAGAAGCCGGAGAAACCGAGCCACGGCGCCTGCACGTTGGACTTGGCCTGCGACAGCAACTCGCCGAGCGAGGGTGAGCCGGGCGGCAGGCCGAAGCCAAGGAAGTCGAGTGCTGTCAACGTCATCACCGACGAGGAGACGATGAACGGCAGGAACGTCATGGTCGCGACCATCGCGTTCGGCAGCAGGTGGCGGAACATGATGACCGGGTTGGAGACGCCGAGCGCCCGCGCGGCCTGGATGTATTCGAAGTTGCGCCCGCGCAGGAACTCGGCCCGCACGAGACCGACCAGCGAGACCCAGGAGAACAGCAGCAGGATGCCGAGCAGCACGAAGAAGCCGGGCACGAGGACCGAGGACAGGATCAAGAGAAGGTAGAGCGACGGAATTGCCGTCCATATCTCGATGAAGCGCTGGAAGATGAGATCGACCCGGCCGCCGAAATAGCCCTGCACCGCCCCCGCTGCGATGCCGATGACGGATGAGATGATCGTGAGGCAGAGGCCGAACAGCACCGAGATGCGGAAGCCATAGATCAGCCGCGCCACCACGTCGCGCCCCTGATCGTCCGTACCCAGCCAGTTGTATTCGAGGTCGCGGCAGCTCTTCAGCCCCTTCTTCTCGACGACAAGCTTGCACTGCGCTTCCGTCAGCATCCAGGTCGGCGGCGATGGCGCCGGCGTCGGCAAGTCGAGATTGTGGGTGTCGTAGGAATAGCGGATCAGGGGCCAGACGATGGCGCCGCCCTTGTCCTTGATGAGCTTCTGCAAGTAGGGGTCGCGGTAGTCGGCCGCCGTCTCGAAATCGCCGCCGAAGGTGGTTTCCGAATAGGTCACGAAGGCAGGCCAATAGAGACGGCCGTCGAATTTGACCAGGAAAGGCCGATCGTTGGCGATCAGCTCGGCGAACAGCGAGACCACGAACAGGGCGATGAATATCCAGAACGACCAGTAGCCGCGGCGGTTGGCCTTGAAATTCTGCCATCGCCGCCTGTTCAGCGGCGAAGGGGCGAACGGCTTGCCCGTGATCGGAACGACCTCGCCCAGCGGAGACTGGGTCGTGGTTTCGATCGGCGTCGGCGCGATAACCGTCATCAGACCTCCCGCGCCTCGAAATCGATCCGGGGGTCGATCCACATATAGGTCAGGTCGGAGATCAGGTTGATCACGAGGCCGACCAACGAAAAGATGTAGAGCGTGCCGAACACCACGGGATAGTCGCGGTTGAGCACACTCTCGAAGCTGAGCAGCCCGAGCCCGTCCAGCGAGAAGATGGTCTCGATCAGAAGCGAGCCCGAAAAGAAGGCGTGGATGAAGGTCCCGGGGAACCCGGCGATCACGATCAGCATCGCATTGCGGAAGACGTGGCCGTAAAGCACCCGGCCCTCGCTGCAGCCCTTGGCGCGCGCGGTCATGACGTATTGCTTGCGAATCTCGTCCAGGAACGAATTCTTGGTCAGGAACGTCATGGTGGTGAACGCGCCGAGCCCCATGGCGATCAGCGGCAACGTCAGATGCCAGAAATAATCGAGGATCTTCCAGTACCAGGGAAACTGCGACCAGCCGTCCGAGGTCAATCCGCGCAGCGGGAACCAGTTGAAGAACGAGCCGCCGGCAAACAGGATGATGAGGAGGATTGCGAACAGAAAGCCTGGAATGGCATAGCCCAGCACGAGAATGGTCGACGTCCAGGTGTCAAACCGCGTGCCGTCCTTGACGGCCTTACGGATGCCGAGCGGGATCGAGATCAGATAGGTGATCAGCGTCAGCCAGATGCCGAGCGAGATCGAGACCGGCAGCTTCTCCTTGATCAGCTGTATCACACTGACGTCGCGAAAATAGCTCTTGCCGAAATCGAAGCGGGCGAAATTCCACACCATCAGTGCGAAGCGTTCCGGTGCCGGCTTGTCGAAGCCGAATTGCGCCTCCAGCTTCTTGATGAAATCAGGATCGAGCCCCTGCGCGCCGCGATATTTCGAGTTGATGGCGTCGCCACCGGCGCCGACCTGCCCCGGGGCACGCTGCGCAAAGTCGCTACCGCCCGAAATGCGCGAAGTGCCGCCGGTATCGGCGCCGGAGAGTTGCGCAATCACGCGCTCGACCGGACCACCAGGCGCGAACTGCACGACGACGAAGGAGACGAAGAGGATCCCGAGCAATGTCGGGATCATCAGGAGGATGCGGCGGGCGATATACGCGCTCATGACTATTTCGCCTGCTCGAGCTTGGCCGCCTTGGCGGGTTCATGCCACCAAATGTCGGGCGCGCCGACGCCGTTGGCATAACGTGGCAGCTTCTGCGGATGACCGAATTGATCCCAATAAGCGAGCCGGTGCGTCTTGTTGTACCATTGCGGCACCCAATAGCGGCCGGCGCGGAACAGGCGATCGAAGGCGCGGCAGGCGATCGTCAGGTCCTCGCGGTTGTCGGCCGCCATGATCTTCTCGATCATGGCGTCGATGGCCGGGCTGGCAACGCCGGCGAGATTGTACGAACCCTTGGTCGCGGCGACCTGCGAAGAAAAGAATGCGCGCATGGCATCGCCCGGCGTCGCCGACATGCTGAAGCGCTGGATCGTCATGTCGAAGTCGAAATCCTCCTGGCGCGCCTTGTGTTGCACGGCATCGACGAGGCGCACGCTCGCTTCGATGCCGAGCGTGCCCAGGTTCTTGATGTAGGGCGCATGGTGCGGCTGGAAGGAGGGCTCGTCCAGCAGGAACTCGATCCTGAAGACGTCGCCGTTCGGCAGCACCCGTTTGCCGTCCTTGATCGGCACGCCGGCCTCGCTCAGCAGTTGCTGCGCCTTGCGCAACAGGCTTCGATCCTGCCCGGAGCCGTCCGAGACCGGCGGCGTGAACGGTGCGGCGAACACCTCATCGGGAACCTGACCGCGGAACGGCTCCAGCAGCTTCAGCTCTTCCGGCGAAGGCGCGCTGTCGCCCGCCATGAGATCGGAGTTCTGGAACGGCGACACCGTACGGGCATAGGCGCCGTACATGATGGTCTTGTTGGTCCACTCGAAGTCGAAGGCATTGATCAGGGCCTCGCGCACGCGCGGGTCTTTGAACTTCTCGCGCCGCGTGTTGATGAACCAGCCCTGCGCGCCAGACGGCGTGTCGTCGGGTACGACTTCGAGCTTGACGCGATTGTCCTTCACGGCCGGAAAGTCGTAGCGCGTCGCCCAGATGCGGGAGGTGAACTCTTCGCGGTAAAGATAACTCTTGCCGGTAAAGCCCTCGAAGGCGACATCGCGGTCGCGATAGAACTCGTAGCGCACGACGTCGAAATTGTAGCTGCCGCGGCAGGGCGGCAGATCGGCCGCCCACCAGTCCTTCACCCGCTCGTACTCGATGTAACGATTGACCTCGAATTTCCCGACCTTGTAGGGACCCGAACCCAGCGGGATCTCCAGAGACGTTTCGTCGAACGGACGAGACGCATAGTAAGCCTTCGAGAAGATCGGCAGGCCCGCGACATAGAGCGGCACGTCGCGCGCGCGTCCCTTGGCGAAGGTGACGACGAGCGTCGCATCGTCGATCGCTTCCGCGCTGACCATGTCACGCATCTGCACGATGATCAGCGGATGGCCCTTGGTCTTCAGCGCCGTCAGCGAAAACGCCGCGTCGTGGGCGGTGAGCTTCGTGCCGTCGTGGAATTTCGCCTCGGGCCGCATCGTGAAGCGATAGACCAGCCTGTCCGGCGATATCCGCACGGACTTGGCAGCAAGCCCGTACATTGCGTCCGGCTCGTCGTTCGCGCGCACCATCAGCGGCACGAACGTCATGTCCATGCCTTGCGCGCCGTCGCCCTTCAGGATGAAGGCGTTGAGCGAGTTGAAGGTCTGGTAGGACTGGTTGTACGCCTTCACCGACGGAATGAGCGAGAACGTGCCGCCCTTGGGCGCGTCGAGGTTGACGTAGTCGAAATGGCGGAAGTCGGCGGGATATTTGAGATCGCCGAATGCCGAGATGCCGTGCGCCTCGGTCCCCGCCTCCGATGCGCGCGCGCCGCGTAACAGCGGCGCGCCAAGGGTCGCACCGAGGGCACCGCCGGCACCCAAAGCCAGCACATGGCGGCGAGACATCTGCGTCATGCGGGAAATGTCCTTCACGACTTCTTTGCGATCCGTGCCGCCTTGTCTGCGTCGTACCACCAGATGAACGGGAAGCCGGACTGACCGTATCTGGGCAATTCCGACGGCCGGCCGAAGCGGTCCCAGCGCGCGGTGCGCACCTTGGTATACGTCCACTGCGGCACGACGTAGTGATTCCACAGCAGCACGCGGTCGAGGGCCTTGGTCGCAGCGACGAGATCGTCGCGATCCCTCGCGTAGATCACCCGCTCGATCAGCTTGTCGATCGCCGGATTCTTGATGCCGGCAATGTTGCGTGAACCGGCGATGCCGGCCGTCTTGGACGACCAGAATTCGCGTTGCTCGTTGCCCGGCGACTGCGACTCGCCCCATGAGTTGGTGACGACGTCGAAATCCCAGTCGCGCGTCCTGTTCTCGTATTGCGTCGGATCGACTGTCCGCACGCTGACCGCGATGCCGAGCCGCTCCAGCGACGGCTTGTAGAACAGCGTGATCCGCTCAAAGCTCGGATCGGAATTCAGCAATTCCAGGGAGAACTGCGTGCCGGTCTTGACGTCGATCAGCTTGCGGTCGCGCACCTCATAGCCGGCCTCCTTGAACAGACGTAGCGCCTCACGCAGATTGTCGCGCACGGCTTCCGGACTGCCGCCGACCGGATTGGTGTAGGCCGTCGTAAAGACTTCGGGCGGCACTTCGGCGCGAACGGTCTCGAGGATTTCGAGCTCCTTCCCCTGCGGCAAGCCGGTCGCCATGAGCTCGTCGATACCGTCGAAATAGCTGCTGATGCGCTTGTATTGACCGTAGAAGATCTGCTTGTTCATCTCCTCGAAGTCGAACGCGTAGTTGAGCGCACGGCGAACGCGGGGATCGCTGAACTTGGCGCGGCGCAGGTTCGGCACGAAGGCCTGCATCACGCCCGAGCTGCGATTGGCGAACTCCTCGAGGATCACGCGCTTTTCGGTGACGGCCGGGAAGTCGTAGGCGGTCGCCCAGTTCTTGGCGCTGTTCTCCGTGCGCCAATCGACCTGGTCGGCCTTGAAGGCCTCGATCGCAACGGTGGCGTCGCGGAAATACTCGTAGCGCAGCTCGTCGAAATTGTTGCGACCCACATTGGCGGGCAGGTCGCGGCCCCAATAGTCCTTGACGCGCTCCAGCGCGATCGACCGTCCGGCAACGAATTCCTTGACCCTGTAGGGACCGCAACCAAGCGGCACTTCGAGCGTGGTGGCGGAAACATCGCGCTTGCGGCCCTGCGCGTCCGTTCCCTCCCACCAGTGCTTCGGCAGGACCGTGAGCTGCCCGACAATCTGCGGCAGCTCGCGGTTGCCGGGCGCGTCGAACACGAATTTCACCTCGCGCTCGCCGACCTTCTCGGCCTTCACCACATGACTGTAGTACGCCGAGTACATCGGGTGGTGCTTCTTGAAGGAATCGAGCGAGAAGATCACGTCATCCGCGGTGACCGGCTTGCCGTCATGCCATTTGGCTTGCGACCGCAAACGATAGGTAACGAACGAGAAATCGTCCGGGTGGCTGACGGCTTCGGCCAGCGCGCCATATTCGGTCGAGACTTCGTCGAGCGCCGGCGTCAGCAGGGATTCGTAGATGAATGCGACGGCGCCGGCGACCTGCCCCTTCACACCGGAGACGACGATGTTGAAATTGTCGAACGTGCCGACGGCGATCTGGCGCGCGACCCCGCCCTTGGGCGCTTCCGGATTGACGTAGTCGAAGCGCTTGAAGTCGGCGGGGTACTTGACCTTTCCGAACAGCGACAACGCATGGCGCCATGGGAGCGAACTTGAAGCCGCTTCTCCGGCCGATTGCGCCGCAGCCGTGCCGATGACGGGAATGCCCGCTACGGAACCGAGGGCGGGGAGCGCTGCGGCCGCAGTGCCGGTGAGCAGGAGATCGCGTCGGGTAATGGCCAAATCAACATTCCTGTCTTGAAGGAGGCTACTCCTTTAAGGTCCCAATATAGGCGAGGTTTCGACGGAATATGTTGCTTTTTCCTCATCTTGGGAGCCGGCCCCGCCATTCGCTGCGGCCAAACGCCCCGATAACGACCTCGCGAGGCCCGGATAAGGAAACGGCCAGGCTTTTCAGCCTGGCCGCATATTCCAAGACGGGTTTTTAAGGCCTTACTTCGACGCCGTCGGCAGCGGCTTGGGATGCTCCGACAGCGAGTTCAGATAGGCGATGACATCGGCGCGCTCGGAATCCTTCGGGATACCGGCGAAGCCCATCGCGGTGCCCGGGATGAAGCCCTTCGGATTGGCGATGAACTTGTTGAGGTCGTCGAACGTCCAGGTGCCGCCCTTGCCCTTCATGGCCGCCGAGAAGTTGAAGCCATTGCGGCCCTCGCCCCGTGCCTCGCCGACGACGCCATAGAGGTTCGGACCGACGCGATTCGGGCCGCCCTTCTCGAAGGTGTGGCAGGCGCCGCACTTCTTGGCGGCGGCAGCGCCCTTCTCGACGGAGGCGGTCTGGAGCAGCTTTTCAATGGGTTCGGAAGCCGCAGCGGCAGCGCCGCCTTCCTTGCCGTGGCCGGCGTCTTCCTTCACGGCGATCTCGAAGCCCGGCTTTTCCGGCATCTTGGGCGAGAACAGCGCACTCGCGGTGAAGCTCGTGACCAGCAGAATGAGACAGGTGCCGAGCACGGCACCGAGAATCTTATTGAGTTCGAAAGAGTCCATTTCCGGCCAGGCCCCACACCGCTGAGAAGGATTGAGCGGCCGGGCGGCCGCCAGGACGAGCCTCAGGAGAATCACACGTTCCTTGTCTTTCCCCCGAGTTTTGCCATTGAGATATCGGTTTGCCCGGGGTCTGGCAACCCGTATAAGCGAGCCGGCTTTGAACCCGTCCCCACCCATTTCTCGGCGCGGAAAACGCCCCGTTTCCAGGCTCTTGACCCGATGACCGATCCCCGCATCCTGGTGCTGATCCCGGCCCGCATGGCCGCTACCCGCCTGCCCGGCAAGCCGCTCGCCGATATCGCGGGCCTGCCGATGATCGTGCATGTGCTGCGCCGTGCGGAAGCCGCCGGCATTGGCCGGGTCGCGGTAGCCACCGACACAGACGAGATCGCCGCGGTCGTGACGGCCCATGGCGGCGAGGCCGTGATGACCCGCGCCACGCACCCCTCCGGCTCCGACCGTGTCCACGAGGCGATGCAGAAGCTCGATCCCGAAGGCAGGGCCGAGATCGTGATCAATCTCCAGGGCGACTTCCCGACGATCACGCCGCAGACCATCCGCGAGGTGCTGCCGCCCTTTGCCGACCCCGCGGTCGACATCGTGACCCTGGCCTCGCAGATCCACACCGAGGAGGAGGACCTCGCGCCGAGCGTCGTGAAGGCCGTCGGCTCGCCGATCGGGCCGCGGCGGATGCGGGCACTATATTTCACCCGCGCCACGGCCCCTTACGGCAACGGACCGCGTTACCACCACATCGGCCTTTACGCCTACCGCCGCGCTGCGCTGGAGCGGTTCGTGTCGCTGCCGCCTTCGCCCCTAGAGCTTCAGGAAAGCCTGGAACAGCTCCGGGCGGTAGAGGCCGGCATGCGCATCGACATCATGATCGTCGACAGCGTGCCCCGCGGCGTCGACACACCGCCCGATCTCGAAACCGCCCGCAGCATCCTTTCCAAATCCTGAGCCGCTGCTACAAGGCCGACCATGAGCAAGATGAAGATCGCATTCCAGGGCGAACCCGGAGCCAATTCCCACATCGCCATCGCCGAGGCCTATCCCGACGCCGAGCCGATGCCATGCGCCACCTTCGAGGACGCCCTGTCGGCGATCTCGTCGGGCGAGGCCGATCTCGGCATGATCCCGATCGAGAACTCGGTCGCCGGCCGCGTCGCCGACATCCATCACCTCCTGCCGGCCTCCGGCCTGTTCATCATCGGCGAATGGTTCTTGCCGGTTCGCCATCAGCTGATGGCGGTGAAGGGGACCAAGATCTCTGACATCAAGTCCGTCGAGAGCCATGTCCACGCGCTCGGCCAGTGCCGGCGCATCATCCGCAAGCTCGGCATCAAGCCGATCGTGCACGCCGACACCGCCGGCAGCGCCCGCGACATCTCCGAGCGCAAGGACAAGAGCGTCGCCGCGATCGCCTCGCGCCTGGCCGCAAAAATCTACGGCCTCGACATCCTCGCCGAGGACATCGAGGACGAGGCCCACAACACCACGCGCTTCGTGGTGCTGGCGCGCGAGCCGAAATGGGCGGCGCAGGGCTCGGGCTCGCTGGTCACCACCTTTGTATTCCGCGTGCGTAACCTTCCCGCCGCGCTCTACAAGGCGCTCGGCGGCTTTGCCACCAACGGCGTCAACATGACCAAGCTCGAGAGCTACATGGTCGACGGCAATTTCTTCGCCACGCAGTTTTACGCCGACGTCGACGGCCACCCTGAAGACAAGGGCCTCGCCTTCGCGATCGAGGAGCTGAAATTCTTCTCGCGCGAATTCCGCATCGTCGGCGTGTATCCCGGCCATCCGTTCCGGGCGACGTTCAGCGAGACACAGCAGGATTAGTGGTCGCCCCGGCCTAGTGCGCAATTGCGCACGGGGGCCGGGGCCCATAACCACCAGCCTCGGCTGGCGCGCACACTGTCCAGTTGCCCATCTTCGCCAAACGTCTGCCTCGGCGTATGGGTCCCGGCTTCGCCGGGACGACAAACTAAGCCGCCGCCTTCGCCAGCCCCAACGCCGCCGCCAGCAGCGAATACGACTTCTTCCGCGCCTCGTGGTCGTACACCGCCGTGATCACCATCAGCTCGTCCGGCTTGCTGGAATCGATCAGCGGCTGGAGCTTCTTCTGCACGGTCGCAGGGCTGCCGACGAACAGGCGCGAGCGGTTGCGGGTGATCGAGGTGCGCTCGGCGTCCGTATAGGGATAGGCCAGCGCCTCCTCGACGCTCGGCAGCGGAAGATATTGGCCGCGGTCGCGGCGCAGGCGATTGAGATCGAAGGATGTCGCGAGCTTTTCAGCTTCCTCGTCGGTCTCCGCCGCGATGACGGCGACGGCGAGGATCGCGTGCGGCGTGGCGCGCCAGGCCGAGGGCTGGAAACGGTTGCGGTAATGCACCATCGCATCGATCGCATCATGGGATGCGAAGTGGTGCGCGAAGGCGAAGCCCATGCCGACTTGCGCGGCCAGTTCCGACGAATAATCGCTGGAGCCGAGCAGCCAGATCGGCGGCAGCCTGGTGTCGTCGGGCATCGCGACGACGTTGTTGTAGGGATGGCCCGACGGGAATTCGCGGGTCTCCCACAGGATCAATTCGTGCAGCCGCTCCAGGAAATCGTCGCCCTCGCGGCGGTCGAGCCGGCTGCGCAGCGCGTAGGCGGTGGCGCCGTCGGTGCCGGGGGCGCGGCCGAGGCCGAGGTCGATGCGGCCGGGAAACAGCGCCTCCAGCATCTTGAAGCGTTCGGCCACCACCAGCGGGGCGTGGTTGGGCAGCATCACCCCGCCGGAGCCGACGCGGATGTGCTTCGTCACCGCCGCGATCTGCCCGATCATCACGTCGGGCGCCGGGCTCGCCACCGAGGCGAGGTTGTGATGCTCGGCGAGCCAATAGCGGACATAGCCGAGCCCATCGACATGGCGCGCCAGATCGATGCTGTTGCGCAGCGCCGCGGCGGGTTTTGTGCCTGTGGTGACGACGGAGAGGTCGAGGACTGAGAGCGGGATCATGGCGCGTTAACGTAGTGGAGCGCCGCGCGGCGGCAATGGGCAGACAGCGCAGGTCTGGCGTGTGCGAGCCGATGCGCCCCGCCGAACGAGACGTTGGGATAGGCCGCACCGCAGTGACCACAGATTCATCCTGCCCATCGCGATGGCTAACCATCAGATTACCGCATGACGACATATCTTATTGATATTACGTAATTTATCGAATACACGAATTTCCCACAATTTATCCTGAAAGTACAAAAATTCAACACTTCCACGGTCAAGTGGGCGACTTCCCATCCCCGATGGGCTGTCGGGTGCGGCCGCTTTGGCTTATCTTGGCTATTCCCAATCTAGACCTGACCGCAGGCTGCGAAGACCTGGAGTGAGTGGCGCCATGACTGATCTGACGAAGCCTGCGACAGCCGACGGGCAAGACGGGCACCTGAAGCGGCCTGCGATCTCCTTCGAGTTCTTTCCGCCCAAGACCGAGGAGATGGAGCGCAATCTCTGGGAGACCATCAACCGGCTCGCCCCGCTCGACCCGAAATTCGTCTCGGTGACCTATGGCGCCGGCGGCTCGACCCGCGAGCGCACCCATTCGACCATCGCGCGCATCCTCAAGGAGACCGCACTGCTGCCGGCGGCGCACCTGACCTGCGTCGGCGCCTCGCGCGGCGAGATCGACGAGATCGTCGACCGCTACCACGAGGTCGGCGTCCGTCACATCGTCGGCCTGCGCGGCGATCCGCCCGGCGGCATCGGCACGCCCTATTCCAGCCATCCCGACGGCTACCAGAGCTCCGCCGACCTCGTCGCTGGCATCAAGAAGCGGCACGGCGACATCGAAGTGTCGGTGTCCGCCTATCCCGAGAAGCACCCTGAAGCGCGCGATTTCGATGCCGACATCGACACGCTGAAGGCCAAGGTCGATGCCGGCGCAACCCGCGCCATCACACAGGTGTTCTTCGATAACGACCTCTACTTCCGCTATCTCGACCGCGTGCGTGCCCGCGGCATCAATATTCCGATCGTGCCGGGCATCATGCCCATGCACAATTTCAAGCAGGCGAGAGCCTTCGTCACGCGCGCCGGCACCTCCGTGCCGGACTGGCTCGCCGAAAAATTCGACGGCCTCGATGACGACGCCGAGACCCGCAAGCTGGTGGCGGCCACCGTCGCCGCCGGCCAGGTGCAGAAGCTGGCGAAGCGCGGCGTCGACACCTTCCATTTCTACACCATGAACCGCGCCGATCTCGTGTTCGCGATCAGCCATTTGCTCGGCATCCGCGCCAAGAGCGCGCAGAAGGCGGCGTAAGACAATGACCGTACCCACCTCTCCGAAGCGAACTGCTCTGCTCAAAGCCGCCCGTGAGCGCATCCTGGTGCTCGACGGCGCCATGGGCACGATGATCCAGAACCTCCAGTTCGACGAGGCCGCGTTCCGCGGCGAGCGCTTCAAGAACTTCCATCGCGACCTGCGCGGCAACAACGACCTGTTGATCCTGACCCAGCCGCAGGCGATCGAGGACATCCACGCCGCATACTTGCGCGCAGGCGCCGACATCGTCGCGACCAACACCTTCTCCTCGACCTCGATCGCGCAGGCCGATTACGACCTCACCGGCATCGTCTACGAGATGGCGCGCGAAGGCGCCCGCCTCGCCGGCAATGCCGCACGGCGCGTCGAAGCCGAGGATGGCAAGCCGCGCTTCGTCGCCGGCGCCATCGGCCCCACCAACCGCACCGCCTCGATCTCGCCCGACGTTTCCAACCCCGGCTACCGCGCCGTCACCTTCGACGATCTGCGCAAATCCTATGGCGAGCAGATCCGCGGCATGCTCGACGGTGGCGTCGACCTGCTGCTGGTCGAGACTATCTTCGACACGCTGAACGCCAAGGCGGCGCTTTACGCGATCGCCGAGATCACCGAAGAGCGCGGCATCGACATGCCGGTGATGGTGTCGGGTACCATCACCGACAAGTCCGGCCGCCTGCTCTCCGGGCAGATGCCGGAAGCGTTCTGGAATTCGGTGCGGCATGCCAAGCCCATCACCATCGGATTCAACTGCGCGCTCGGCGCCGAAGACCTGCGCGCCCATATCGCCGACATCGGCCGCGTCGCCGACACGCTGGTCTGCGCGTATCCCAATGCCGGCCTGCCCAACGAATTCGGCCAGTATGACGAGACCCCGGAATACATGGCCCGCCTGGTCGGCGAGTTCGCGCGCGATGGCCTCGTCAACATCGTCGGCGGCTGCTGCGGCACCACGCCGGATCATATTGCCGCAATCGCCGCGGCGGTTGCCCCGCACAAGCCGCGCATCGTGCCGGAGATCGAACCGCGCTTGAGGCTCTCCGGCCTCGAGCCCTTCATTTTGACCGACGCCATTCCCTTCGTGAACGTCGGCGAGCGCACCAACGTCACCGGCTCTGCCCGCTTCCGCAAGCTGATCACCGCCGGCGATTACACCGCCGCGCTGCAGGTCGCGCGCGACCAGGTCGAGAACGGCGCGCAGATCATCGACGTCAACATGGACGAGGGCCTGCTCGACTCCGAAGCGGCGATGGTGACGTTCCTCAATCTCGTCGCCGCCGAGCCCGACATCGCCCGCGTCCCCGTGATGGTCGACAGCTCGAAATTCTCGGTGATCGAGGCCGGCCTGAAATGCGTGCAGGGCAAGCCGGTCGTCAATTCGATCTCGATGAAGGAGGGCGAGGAGAAGTTCATTCACGAGGCCAAGATCGCGCGGCGCCATGGCGCGGCTGTCGTGGTCATGGCCTTCGACGAGGTCGGCCAGGCCGATACGTTCGCGCGCAAGACCGAGATCTGCAAGCGCGCCTACGACATCCTGGTGAACCGCGTCGGCTTCCCGCCCGAGGACATCATCTTCGATCCGAACATCTTCGCGATTGCGACCGGCATCGAGGAGCACAACAATTACGGCGTCGACTTCATCGAGGCGACGCGCTGGATCCGCCAGAACCTGCCGGGCGCCCACATTTCTGGTGGCGTGTCCAACCTCTCGTTCTCTTTTCGCGGCAACGAGCCGGTGCGCGAGGCCATGCACTCGGTGTTCCTGTATCACGCCATCAAGGCCGGCATGGACATGGGCATCGTCAATGCCGGGCAGATGATCGTCTATGACGACATCGATGCTGAACTGCGCCAGGTGTGCGAGGACGTCATCCTCAATCGCGATCCGGGCGCATCGGAGCGGCTGCTGGCGCTTGCGGAAAAATTCCGCGGCAACAAGACCCAGACCAAGGAAGCCGACCTCGCCTGGCGCGAATGGCCGGTGGCGAAGCGGCTGTCGCATTCGCTGGTGCACGGCATCACCGAGTTCATCGAAGTGGACACCGAGGAGGCCCGCAAGGCGTCGTCGCGCCCGCTCGACGTGATCGAGGGACCGCTGATGGCCGGCATGAACGTCGTCGGCGACCTCTTCGGCGACGGCAAGATGTTCCTGCCGCAGGTGGTGAAGTCCGCCCGCGTGATGAAGCAGGCGGTCGCCTGGCTGATGCCGTTCATGGAGGAAGAGAAGGCGCGCAACCTTGCCAATGGCATCGGCACCGAAGGCTCCTCTTCCGCCGGCAAGATCGTGCTCGCGACCGTCAAGGGCGACGTCCACGACATCGGCAAGAACATCGTCGGCATCGTGCTCCAGTGCAACAATTTCGAGGTCATCGACCTCGGCGTGATGGTGCCGGCGGCCAAGATCGTCGAGACCGTGAAGGCGGAGAAGGCCGACATCGTCGGCCTGTCCGGCCTGATCACGCCGTCGCTCGACGAGATGGCGTTCTTCGCCGGCGAATTGCAGCGTGAGGGCCTCAAGCTGCCGCTGCTGATCGGCGGCGCCACCACGAGCCGCGTGCATACGGCGGTCAAGATCGACCCGAGCTACCGCGCCGGTCCCGTCGTGCACGTCAACGATGCCAGCCGCGCCGTCGGCGTCGCCTCCGCGCTGCTCTCGCCGGAGAAGCGCGTGGCTTATGCCGCCGAGGTGCGGGCCGAATACGCCAAGATCTCCGACGCGCATCTGCGCGCGCAGGCGGACAAGAAGCGGCTGAAGCTGGCAGACGCCCGCAAGAACCGCGTGCCGGTCGACTTCACATCGAACAAGCCGGTGAAGCCGACCTTCCTCGGTACCAGGAGCTTCGACGCATACGACCTCGCCGAGCTCGTGCCCTATATCGACTGGACGCCGTTCTTCCAGACCTGGGAGCTCGCCGGCCGCTTCCCCGCGATCCTCCACGACGCCAAGGTCGGCGAGGTCGCGCGCTCGCTCTATGACGACGCGCGCAAGATGCTCGACCTGATCGTCAAGGAGAAATGGTTCCGGGCGCGCGCCACCGTCGGCTTCTGGCCGGCGAATGCGGTAGGCGACGATATCGTGCTTTATGCCGACGAGAGCCGGACCAAGAGCATCGCGACGCTGCACACGCTACGCCAGCAGCTCGAGAAGCGCGAGGGCCGTTTCAACGCGGCACTCGCCGACTTCGTCGCTCCTGTCGGCACCGGCGTGCCCGATTATGTCGGCGGCTTCGTCGTCACGGCCGGCATCGGCGAGGATGCCGTCGCCGACCGTTTCAAGATGGCGAACGACGACTACTCCTCGATCCTGTGCAAGGCGCTGGCCGACCGCCTCGCCGAAGCCTTCGCCGAGCGCATGCACGCCCGCGTGCGCCGCGAGTTCTGGGCCTACGCGCCGGACGAAGCACTCTCCTGCGACGATCTGATCCTCGAAAAGTACCAGGGCATCCGCCCCGCGCCCGGCTATCCCGCGCAGCCCGATCACACCGAGAAGGCGACGCTGTTCGAGCTGCTCGATGCCGAAGCCACCGCCGGCGTGAAGCTGACCGAGAGCTTTGCGATGTGGCCGGGCTCGAGCGTGTCCGGGCTCTATTTCGCCAGCCCCGAGAGCTATTATTTCGGCGTCGGCAAGATCGAGCGCGACCAGGTCGAGGATTATGCCGCGCGCAAGGGCATGACGGTCGCGGAGGCCGAGCGCTGGCTCGCGCCGGTGCTGAACTACATCCCGGCGCGAGAGGGGACCGACAAGGCCTTCGCGGCGACGCCGGCGAACGACGAGACGTCAAAGGATCTCGCCTCGCATCCGCCGGGCTGCACCTGCGCGGTGCACCTCGTCTGGCAGAAGAAGCGCGCGGGGGCGGGGTAGGCGCGCCCCCAAAGCAAATATGAGAAAACAACCCCATGCACAGTAGAAGTGGGGTTGAAAGGCTTGAGGAATTTCGGTTCCACCGAACGACTTGCGGCGTCGGGCAAAACACCTGTATCAATGCATGATCGGCTGCCGCGCCCGGCCGGTACCGTCCGCCTCGCTTATCGCCGTCATTCCGGGGCGCCAGCGGCTGCACGATCTCCTTGCTGCGCTCGGAATGACGAGGGGCGAGAGCGCTTCTAGCGCCAACTCACAAACAACAGGCACGGCTTCGCATTTGTCGCGGCGCGTTCCGCAGCGCCGTGAACGCAACGCGCGCTCGCCGCGACCAATGGCGATCGCCACCGAAAAGCAGGGAATCGGATGCTGAACGCCCAACAATTGATGTGGACGCAGATTGCCGCCGGCATCTCGGTGCTGCTGTTTGGATTGATGCTGTTCAATCTGGTCCGCATGCGAGGGCGGATGCAGGCCGCGCGGAGCTGGGACAAGGTGGAGGGCATCATCACGGTCTCCAGGGTCGATCAGCCGGCGACGCACGCCTCGGACGATCGGAACGACGCCAAGCCTGTCATCCGCTATCGCTATCAGGCCGGCGGCCAGGAGCTGGAAAGCGACAAGGTCTTTGTCGGCGGCACCGTCATCACGACGAGGGTACTGGCCGCAAAACTGATCGGACGATATCCGGTCGGCGCGCATGTCGACGTCCATGTCGATCCGAAGCAACCGACCGAGGCGTTGCTCGAACCTGCTGCCGCGCAGAATGTCGCGGCACTGGTGGCGTTCACCATCGTGTTCGGCTGCATTGCCGCCACCCTCACCGCGCATTCGCTCGCGGGTCACGTGCTCTACACCAACAAGGGCGTTCCGCTGTTCGCGTTCGCGTTGCCGATCATCGTGCTCCTAGGCGGCGTGTTCTGCGTCGCAGAGTATGTCCGGACGCGCCGGCTGGCGAGCGCGAGCCTGCGCTGGCCGACCGCGGCCGGCAGGGTCACCCGTTGCGACGTGATCGAGGAAATCATCGAGGAGAAGAGCGACGACGACAAGTCCCGGTCCAGCAAGCTCCAACACCGCTATCAGGTCGACCTGCGCTACGCCTACAGGGTCGACAAGCGCGACTTCATCGGCACCGAAGTCGATTGGGGCGGCACCATGATCTCCGGGCTGCGCGAGGTCGCCGAAAAGGCCGCAGCGAAATATCGTCCCGGGCAGAACGTCAAAGTTTACTACGATCCGGAACAACCGGGACATGCGGTGCTGGAGCCTGCGAGCCGGGAAGGCGCGCTGGGGCCGCTGATCGGTGCCGCGGTCTGCGCGGTCGTCGGAGGCCTTTTTCTGACAATCCTGATCAAGGTCGGGTTCGCATAGAGGCGCTTGATGCCGCTCACCCTTTCGGCGGCGCCAGCGGCTGCACGATCTCCTTGAACGGCGCCAGCGCCTCGCAGCGGTCGGCATGCGCCGCAAGCGCCGGATAGCGCGCCGCGTCGAACAGAAGCGGATGCGCTTCGCGGGTGAAGCGCACGACGCAGGCCACCGCGATATCGGCATGGCCAATGCGCTCACCCAGCCAATACGGCGTCGTCACCTTGGCGCGCTCGGCGTCGAGCACGCCGAGCACGTCGCCGATCTGCGCCTGGCAGCGCTCGACCCACAGCGCAAGCTGCTCCTTCCGCAGCACGCGCTCATAGAGCAGGCTCACCGCCTTGTCGCCGAGACCGGAGGCGAGCGCGCAGATGCGCAGGTGCTTGCGCCGCTCGGCGCCGCCGCGCGGCAGCATCGCCTTCCTCTCGCCGACCAGTTCATCGAGATAATCCAGGATGATCGTGCTCTCGATCAGCGCCTCGCCGTCGTCGAGCACCAGGGTCGGGACGCGGCGCAACGGGTTATAGGGCGCGATCTTGTCGGCATCGCCGAAGGTGGACCACGGCCTGTGCTCGAAGGCGAGCCCGTAAAGCCGCAGCGCGATCGCGACGCGACGGACGAAGGGGGAATCATATTGGCCGATCAGGAACATGGTTCTCGCTCTTCTCGTTGGTGGGACACGGCGGGGCCGATCAGTTTCCACGACCAGATCGGCGCGGCGCAAGAAAGAATATGGAAATGGAGCATTGCGCCGGTTGCAACGGCACCTGCAACATCACGCGCAAGGTGCGCGCTACGCGATCAAAGGCCGTCCTGGATCGAGCGCTTGATGGCGGCGATCGCGGTTTCGTTGCGCTTGTACATCGTCCACTGCTTGATCCGCTTGGCGCGCACCAGCTTTGCGGCCGTCAGTACCCGCATGTGCTCGCTCACGGTCGGTGCGCTGACGCCGAGCTTCTCGGCGATCAGCAATCCGCAGACGCCGTCCTCGACCAGGTCGCCATCGGCCTGCTCGCGAAAATGCCTCCGCGGATCCCGCAGCCAATCCAGAATCTGCAGGCGGCGTTCGTTGGCCAGCGCGCGCAGGGCGACAGTGATTTTCATTTAGCCATTTTGCTAATTACCTAATTGATGTCAACTCCAGGATGGGCTATCAAGGACGGCATCATGACAGCAACAACGGACATCACGCGGGAGCGGATTGCGGCGACCGAGGCCGTCATTCGTCCGCACGTAAGGCGCACGCCCCTCATTGTGGCCGATCTCGCCGATTTCGGCCTGCCGGCGGCGCCCATCACGTTCAAGCTCGAGATGCTGCAGCATTCCGGATCGTTCAAAGCGCGGGGCGCATTTGCCAATCTGCTGCTGCGACCGGTGCCGGAGACGGGCGTGGTCGCCGCATCCGGCGGCAATCACGGGGCGGCGGTCGCCTATGCGGCGCAGCGGCTCGGCATTCCCGCCACGATCTTCGTGCCCGATATCACCTCGCCAGCCAAGGCCGAGCGGATCAAGGGGTATGGTGCGAAACTCGTGATCGCGGGCAGCCGCTACGCCGATGCGCTCGCCGCGAGCGAAGCGCATGTTGCACGGACCGGTGCAATGGCAGTTCATGCCTACGACCAGGCCGAGACCCTGCTCGGCCAGGGCAGCGTCGGACTGGAGCTGGAGCAGGACGCGCCCGGCATCGATACGCTGCTGGTGGCGGTCGGCGGCGGCGGGCTGATCGGCGGCATTGCCGCATGGTACAAAGGCCAGACGCGCATCGTCGCGGTCGAGCCCGAACAATCGCCGACCCTGCACGCCGCTATCGCCGCGGGAGCACCGGTCGATGCGCCGGCCGCGGGCCTTGCCGCCGACAGCTTGGCGCCGCGGCGCGTCGGAGAATTGATGTTCCCGATCGCGCAGGCCCATGTCGAGCGGGTCGTCCTGGTCGGCGACGAGGCGATCCGGCAGGCCCAGGCAGCTCTATGGTCGAGCCTGCGTCTCGTGGCCGAGCCCGGCGGCGCGGCCGCATTTGCCGCGCTGCTGTCTGGCCGCTATCGTCCGTTGCCCGGCGAACGCGTCGCAGTGCTCGTTTGCGGCGCCAACACCACGGCGGTCAAGTTCGACAGCTAGTCTCAAGGGGAATTGGCGCCGTCATCCTGGCATCGACCCTGTTTGCGTTGATCAGAGCCGCCGCCGCACACGCACAGGATCGCCCGATCGACTTCCTGACGCCGTCGAAAAACATCGTCTGCCAGTTCTTTGCCGATAGCAGCCAAACGAACGACAAAGCCGTGCTCCGCTGCGACATCATGAACATGGAGGCACGCCCGCGCCGGCCCGCCGATTGCGAGCTCGACTATGGCCACGCCTTCGAGATGAGTGCGAAAGGCGGTGCCGGCCGCATCTGCGCCGGCGACACGGTGATGGACCCATCGCTGCCGGTGCTCGCCTATGGCGAGGTGTGGCAACGCGCGGGCTTCACATGCCGGTCGGAGCAGACCGGGCTGACGTGTTTCAATGCGATGCAGCGCGGGTTCTCGCTGGCGCGGGCGGAGCAGAAGGTGTTTTGACGGCGAAGCCTTGTGGCAACAGCTGTGGCTTTTTGCGAGCAGCCGTTTCATGCAGCTACACGGACTGGACGAGCGATACTTTTGACTTAGCCGGCCCGTTGGCTTTGTAGTGGCCCTAAGTTGCCAGATCGTTGAATGATCCCGTAGTTGCATCAAAGTAGACGGACACCGTGCCCGTTGCTCCGTTCCGGTGTTTGGCGATGATTATCTCGGCCAAGCCATAAGCCGCTTCCATGCGCTTTACCCAAGCCTCATACTCGTATCCTCCAAACGGCGGCTCTTCTTTGGTCAAATAGAAATCATCGCGATGAAGCAGGAGGACGACGTCCGCATCCTGTTCAACTGATCCTTTGTCACCGAACTCCTCAAGTCGCGGCCGCGGTTCGTAGCGCTTCTCGATTTTTGACGGTAGTTGGGCCAGCACCAAAATAGGTATCGCCATCTCTCTTGCGATCTTCTTCAATTCGCGAGTGATTTGAAGCGAAGCATCCTTGGATGCTCCGAAATTATTACGGGCAGCAGCCCTCAAGAGATCTAGATTATCAATTATGAGTAGATCAAGACCCTTTTCAGATTTTAGGCGATGCGCTCTAGCTGCAAGTTGCTCGATCGAGAGAGTTGCGGTCTCGTCAATGAAGAATGGTAACTTCTGAAACTCTATAGCTTTATTGCGAATAGCCTCAAAATCGACCTCCGAGATCGCACCTTGCCGAATGGTCCCGATCGGAATTCCACTCTGCTGAGAGATCACGCGCGTGGCTATCTGCTCCGAAGACATTTCTAAGGAAAAGAAGCCGACGATGCCGCCGTCACGTACAGGACTGTCATTATGACCATCGCTTTTCCATAGGCGAGCAACGTTATAGGCGATATTCGTTGCCAGCGCTGTTTTTCCCATGCCCGGCCGACTGGCGAGCACAACTAACTCTGACGGCTGCAGCCCCGCGATCTTGCGGTCCAAGTCTCGGAAGCTAGTCTTGATGCCGGAGCCAGTGCTGACAAAGGCTCTTGCTGCGAAGTCAACAGCATGCACGAGCGCCCGAGAGAATTGATGAAATCCGCGCGCAGATGGAAGGTCAAAAGGAAGCCCTGGCTCTTTACTCTCACTAGGCCGCGTTAATTCCTGGAGCTTCGAGGTCGCGTTCTCGGCCTGAGCGAAACCCCCGCTTTGATTAGAAGCTGCCTCAACGATCTGCTGACCTAGTCGGATCAATTCCCGACGGAAGTAGAGGTCGGTTAGCGACCGACCAACCAGAGCTAAGTCAACACCACCAACCGCATCATCACGAAGACGCCCCACGTACTGACCAACGGTCATTCCACCAATATCAACATCAAAAGGAAGCTTAAGACGCATTGTTTCCGGTGTTGCAACTCGTCCTTCCCGGATCACTTCGGCCAACGCCTCAAAGATAGTTTGATGCAAGGGTTCATAGAAATATCTCGCTTCGAGGAAATCAGATACCACGAAGAAGGTCTCGTTGCTCTTAAGGATCGCGCCTATGAGTTTCTGTTCGACCTCGATATCATGAGGCGAGCGGACAACTTCCGTATCCGAGACTTCCGTAGCGGGTGCCTCGCCCACTTCGGGCTTTGCGCTCTCCTCTACGATGGGTAGAGTTACAATCGATCCAGCATTAGATCCATGTCGCCTGATCGCCCGATTGTCCAAAAAGCTAGTCCCAATTGGGTCTAAGACAAATCGCGTCACCCACACAGGTGGATGGCTTAGCAGTTCGCTTTGAGGAACTCGTCCTGAGCGCACCGTACTACGATAGAATACTAGTCGCGGGACAGCTTCTATTGTGCCCACAACACTATTGTCAAAAATGTATGATTTGTCCGATGCCCTTATAGCTTGCTGAAGCAGCGCCATGGTCCGCAACCAGCGTTCCCGAATCTTATCATCCGGAACAGGGTGCCCTCCTTGGGCCACTCTGAGGGCAACACGCTCGACATTGGTCTGGGGATCATCTGTCCCGACGAAATACAGTATGACCGTGTAGCCTTCCTCCTTCGCCCTAACCAAGATATCAATTTTGGATGGGTGAGACATCACCGTCTCAAAACTAAAGCTACGACGAGCTCTTATACACTCGTTCCTTCGTTGATCTGCGATGGCTTGGGCTTGCCGACTTCTCTGAAGTAACGTTCCAGTCAGCCCCTCGGCAATATCGTCGGGATTGATGTACTCGCCAAGATCAATGCCCTTTTGCAAAAGATGCCGCGTAAGCGTTGTCTTACCAGCTCCGTTAGGCCCAGCGATGATGAGCAGAAACGGTTCAGTCAACTATCGCCCCCGCGATTTACGCCACCGAGCGTCCCGACTTTTCCTTTTTGCCTTCGGTCTCGTCAGGCGGAAGGTCGGTAACGGGACCCAAGTCTTCTATTCTGCCATCCGAATAGTACCGGATCCTTCGGCCATCTCTTGATCCTGTAATCGGATGACCGGCGGCCAAGGCGTTCCGCGCGGCAGCCGCCCACGCGTCGTTTGCGAGTTCGATCAACTCGGTAGTTGTTATGTCTACTACCCGTTTCATGCCCCCAATATATAGGCATGGAGAGACAAAACAAAGCACGCAAAATGGTTAACTTTGAAGCTTGGGCAGGGATCACTCAGTCCCCCTGGTCACTCGCCAGCACGCCCTTCACTGCCCTCGCTCAGCCTGCAAGCTTCCGCTCCCGTGTCGCCCGGTAGGGCTTGAAGCGGTGCTCGAGGCGCCAGTTGTCGGCGAATTTCGTCGGCTCGGGATAGACGCCGGCCTGGAGGCCGCGAGATAGGCCGTGCCCTCACTCCGTCATTGCGAGCGCAGCGAAGCAATCCAGAATCTTTCCGCGGAAACAGCCTGGATTGCTTCATCGCAAGGGCTCCTCGCAATGACGGTGTGGAGGCAGCCGCGCACTACTCGATGATCGGCACGTGCTTCGCCGCGTCGCGCGGCGCGGTGCCGTCGAGACGCGGATCGTCGGCGATCTCGATCTGGCGGCGGAACGGGCGGAAGCCGGAGCGCTGATAGAACGCGACGGCGGAGGGATGGTCGAAGGTACAGGTGTGCACCCAGACGCGGTGCAGCTCGCGTGACCATGCGAGCTCCAGCGCGCGGTTCATCAGGAAGCGGGCGGCACCCGTCCCGATCAAGCCGGCGGTGACGCCGAAATAGACCAGCTCGCACTGGCCGGCCTCGCGGAAATCCAGCTCCAGCAGGCCTTCGTCGCGGCCATCCGCGACCAGGGCGTAGACCTCGACGCCCGGCGCGTGGATGATTGCGGCGAGCTCGGCATTGTTCATGCGGGCGCGCGAGAACCACAGCCACTCCTCGCCGACGCGGCGATGGAGGTCGCGATACCAATCGAGCGGGGGCGCATCGACCTTGCGCAGGGTCAAGGCGCCGGGCGGATCGTCACGGCGCGCGGGCGGTGCGGCCATCTCGAGATGTGTGACGACTGCGGCGATCTTGCCGGCGGGGATGTCGGAATAGCCGTCGGGGATGGTCATGGGGCTGACCCGTTCAGTTTAGGCCAAAGCGGCGGCCATACAATCAGTGTCGTCCCGGCGAAGGCCGGGACGACGGTGTGGATGCGCCGCCACTCATCGCGGCGTCAACGAGATCGCTTCCGCGGTCGCGGCTTCGACGGCCGAACGGCTGTAAAGCAGCGGAACATATTGGCCGGCGGCCCAGAGCGGGGCGAGGTCGCGATAGTGGGCGCTGAAGGGATCGCCGGATTGTCCGGGCGTGTTGATGGTGCGGCTCGCATCCCAATTGCCGACGTCGAGCACCATGCGGAACGAAGCGCCGGCGAACAGCTGGTAATCGGCGCGGCGATAGGTGGCCGCCCGCGGCACATTGGCGGCGCCGCCATAGGCCAGTGGGCCCACAGAGAGCTGCGCGGCGGTCGCCTTGTCGGCAAGCGGCATCAAGGCATGGTCGAATTTTGCGACGTGCAGCCGGCCCCAGCGCCAGGTCGATGAATCGGGCCCGAGCTTGCTCGTGACATCGGCCACCGCGGAACCAATGCTGTCGCGCAGGACCTGGTCGCGTGCGGCAGCGGGATCAGAACCGAGCGACGCATCCGGGGATTCCAGATAGGCGACGAGCGCCGAAATGCTCGACGCCTCCGGCGCAATCAGATCGGCGGCCTTGGGAGCCGTGGTCTTCAGCAGCCTTGGGCCGAGATGATTGGCGATCCAGACCTCGAACACGGCAGCCGCCGCGCTGTCGGCGGCATCGCGCGCGTCCCATGGCTTGAGCAGCTCGAGACCCTTCTTCACATTGGGATCGTCGGAGGTGAGCGGCTGCAACAGCTTGACGAGGCGCCGCCCCAGCATCGCGGTGTCGTCGTTCTGCAAATCCATGGCGTCGGCGAGCGTCACCTTGCTGTTGGCCGCGAGCACCTCGGTGATGCGTTGCCAGCGCGCGCTGTCGGACCATTCGAAGCCGACCTTGCGCTCGGCTATCGGGTAGTCGGCCGGCAGGTTCATCTGGTTGGCAGTGGCGAGAAAGCCCTGCTTGGGCTGATAGGCCTTCGGCAATTCGTCGAGCGAGAGAAAGCCCTGCCACTCGTAGCGGCCGTCGCCCGGCACCGGCATCAGGCCGTCGAAATTGCCGCGGCGCGGCGTCTTGCCGGCCGCAACCCAGCCGATATTGCCGCGCGTGTCGGCATAGACCTGGTTCTCCGACGGCGCGCCCCAGCGCCGCATGGCGGCGAGGAAGCCGTTCCAGTCCTTCGCGGTCATGTAGTCGGAGGAGCCGAAATAGGCGGAGGTGCCGGGCTCGAACCAGATCGAGCGCACGGCAAAGGCACGCTTGTTCGCATCGTCCACGAAGATGACGGGACCGTGGCGGGTGAACTTCAGCTCGAGGTCGCGATCGGCCTCGCCCTTGACCTGCTCGGTCTCGTGAACGATGCGCATGTCTTCCCAGCCGTTGCCGTAGCGGTACTGGTTGGGGTTTTGCGGATTGAGCTCGTAGACGTAGAGGTCTTCCTGGTCGACGTTGAAAATCGTAAGGCCGAAGGCGATGGTGCCGTTATGGCCAATCGAGATGCCGGGCAGCGCCGGCTCGCCGGCGCCGATCACCGAAAGGCCCGGCGCATTGAGGCCGACGATGTAACGCAGCGAAGGCACGCTGTGCTCGCGATGCGGATCGTTGGCGAGGATCGGGCGGCCCGTCGCCGTGCGCGATGCCGCGATCACCCAGTTGTTGGAGCCGATGGTGTCGCGCTGCTGGTCGGCCTCGGTGAGGTATTTGTCGGGATCGTGCGCGAGCGCGGCCTGCCTGTCCTTCGGTGCCGCGAAGGCGACCGGGCGCGTCGCGAGATCGTAGGCCGCGAGCACGGCCTTGGGTACGCTGCAGGGGTCGAGACCATCAGGGACTTTCGTCGACCATGCCGGCTCAAGCTTGACGCGGAAGCGATCGGCGTCGAGGCCGGCCGCGCAGGCAACCAGGGAGCGTTTGACCTCGGAGGCGACATTGCGCGTCAGGCCGTGGCTGCGGATGCGGACGACGTCATCCGCCGTCCACGCTTCCGGCATGGTGCCGGCGATCCTGAACTCGATCGGCAGCGCACGTTTTCCCGCGCGCACGTCGGCGACATAGGCGTTCACGCCGGCGACGAAGGCGTCCGCATAGGTCTTCGCCTTGGGACCGTAGGCCGCCCACTCCGCGTTCATGTCGCCGCGATAGAGGAACAGCCGCAGCGCCTTGTCCTGCTCGGCATAGGCCGGGCCGAAATCCTTTGCGAGCAGGCCGAGCCCGCGCTTGCGCCAGAGATCGATCTGCCAGAGCCGGTCGCGCGCGGCGTTGAAACCTTGCAGGAAGAACAGGTCGTGCTCGTTGCCGGCATAGATGTGGGGAATGCCCCAGACATCAACCAGGATCTGGGCGGGGGCATTGAGACCGGCGACGTCGGTCTTGAGCTGCCGCGCGCTTCCGAGCGGGTTCGCCTTCTCGCGCGCCATTGCGGTCGAGGTGAGCAGAGCGGCGCAGATCGCTGCGCCACAGAGCTTCTGGATGACCCGGTTGAAATCCGTGTTCATTGTCTTCTCCCGTTGTTGTTGGTGTTTGGGGCGCTTGCTTGGCGAGTAGCCCGGATGGAGCGACGAGATCCGCCTACGCTTCTCCCTCGTCGCTCGCCAGCACGCCCTTCACGGCGCGCGCCCAGCCCGCGAGTTTTCGCTCGCGCGTCGCCTCGCTCATGTTCGGCTTGAAGCGGTGCTCGAGGCGCCAGTTGTCGGCGAATTTGGTCGGCTCGGGATAGACGCCGGCCTGGAGGCCGGCGAGATAGGCGGCGCCCAGCGCCGTGGTCTCCTGGATCACGGGGCGGTCGACCGGCGCGTCGAGGAGATCGGCGAGCCGCTGCATGGTCCAATCGGACGCGGTCATGCCGCCGTCGACGCGGAGCACGACGCTGGCCGTCTCCGAGCTCGGCCAGTCGGCGCGCATCGCGGCCCAGAGGTCGAAGGTCTGATAACAAACACTCTCCAGCGCGGCGTGGGCGAGCTCGGCAGGCCCGGTGTTGCGGGTGAGGCCGAACAGGGCGCCGCGCACGCGCGGATTCCAGTAGGGCGCGCCCATGCCGACGAAGGCGGGGACGAGATAGACGCTCTGCATGGAGTCCGACTGATCGGCAAGAGGTCCGGTCTCCGCGGCCTGCTTGATGATGCCGAGGCCGTCGCGGAGCCACTGCACCGCGCTGCCGGCAACGAAGATCGAGCCTTCGAGCGCGTAGGTGCGTTTTCCCGCGAGCTGATAGGCGACGGTGGTGAGCAGCTTGTTCTTCGACACCACGGGCGTGGTGCCGGTGTTGAGCAGCGCGAAGCAGCCGGTGCCGTAGGTGGACTTCATCATGCCGGGGCGGAAGCAGGCCTGGCCGATGGTCGCGGCCTGCTGGTCGCCGGCGATGCCGGAGATCGCGATCGCGCCGCCGAACAGGTCGGGCACGCTCTCGCCGAAGCAGGCGGAGGAATCCTTCACCTCTGGCAGCATCGAACGCGGCACGCCGATGATCTCGAGCAGCTCGTCGTCCCATTGGCCGGTGTGGATGTTGAACAGCAGCGTGCGCGAGGCGTTGGTGGCGTCGGTGGCGTGCACCTTGCCACCGGTGAGGCGCCAGAGCAGGTAGCAGTCGATGGTGCCGAACATCAATTCGCCGCGCGCGGCACGCGCCCGCGCGCCGGGGACGTGGTCGAGGATCCAGGCGACCTTGGTGCCGGAGAAATAGGGATCGATGATCAGGCCGGTCTTCTGCGAGATGACCGGCTCGCGGCCGTCGGCTTTCAGCTTGGCGCAGATGTCGGCGGTGCGGCGGTCCTGCCAGACGATGGCGCGGTGCACGGCCTGCCCGGTGGCGCGGTCCCACACCACGGTGGTCTCGCGCTGGTTGGTGATGCCGATCGCGGCGATGTCCTTTGCGGTGATGCCGGCCTGCTCGATTGCATCGCGGCAGACCGTCACGGTCGAGGTCCAGATGTCCTCCGGCTCATGCTCGACCCAGCCCGAGGCCGGAAAATGCTGCGGAAACTCCTGTTGCGCGCGCGCCGCAATCGAGATGTCGCTGCGGAAGACGATGGCGCGCGAGGAGGTGGTGCCCTGGTCGATGGCGAGAACGAAAGACATGGTAGCTACCTTGGCGTTTTCTTGGCGTTTCCCTGGAGGCGGTCAGTGTGTCGGGCCAAAAGGAGCGGATTAGGGCGGGAAGGTCAAGGCCGCCACACCCGCCGAGGCGGTTGACGGTGCACCGCCCGGGCGGGCCGGGAGGCTAGGACGGCGGGAGCGAAGATGATACATGCCGGGCCGGGTAAATCGGGGCGACATGACATTCACTTCCCTTCAGTTTGGCCTCTTCGTCGCGGTCGTGTTCGGCGCCTATTATCTGCCGCCTTTGCGCCGCTTCCAGGTCCAGCTGCTGGTGCTTGCGAGCCTGGTGTTCTATGGCTCGGGCCAGCCGGCGCTGCTGCCGCTGCTGCTCCTCGCCGTGCTCGGGACCCATCTCTGCCTGGTGCTGGCCTTCGACGACCGCGCGATCTGGATGCCGGCTGGAATCGTCTTCAATCTCGCGCTGCTGGCGTTCTTCAAATACAAATTCCTGCTCGTCGATGCGTCCACGGCTTACCCGATCGGCTTCGCGCCGCTGGATTTCCTGTTGCGGCTGCCGCTGCCGATCGGCATCTCCTTCTTCGTGTTCCACAACATCAGCCTTCTGGTCGACCTCACGCGCGAGAAGCGGCCGCCGCCGCTGCGGGACGTCTTCCTCTACATCATCTTCTTCCCGCAGCTGGTGTCGGGACCGATCACGCGCGCGGGCCAATTCATGCCGCAGATCGTCCCCAAACAGCTCGCCGACGTCGATTTCGCGGAAGCCGCCAAATGGATCCTGACTGGCTTCTTCTTCAAGCTCTACGTCGCCAACAATCTCAACGAGATGACGTCCTACATGGACTATCCGCTCTATGAGACGGTGGCCACGCAGGACCGCTGGCTGCTCGTGTTCCTGTACAGCTACCAGATCTATGCCGACTTCTTCGGCTATTCGGCGATCGCGCTCGGCCTCGGGCTGCTGTTCGGCTACCGCCTGCCGGTCAACTTCGACCTGCCCTACATCTCGGCTTCGTTCTCCGAGTTCTGGACGCGCTGGCATATCTCGTTGTCCAGCTGGCTCAGGACCTATCTCTACATCCCGCTCGGCGGCAACAGGAAGGGACCGGCCAGAACCTGCCTCAATCTGATGATCGTGATGACGCTTGGCGGCCTCTGGCACGGCGCGAGCCTGAGCTACGCCTTGTGGGGCATGCTGCACGGCCTCCTGCTCGTCGTCGAGCGGCCGTTTCTGAAGGTGCTGGGCGAAGCCGGCCCTGTCGTGCGCGTCGCCCGCATGGGCGTCGTCTTCTTCTGCGTGACGATGCTCTGGATCTTCTTCAAGCTGCCGAACTTCGATCACGCGCTCGGCTACCTTGCAGGTATGTTCACGCCGACGGATAATCCCAATCCGACAAAACTGTTTCGCAACATGGCTCTGCTCTACGCCCTCCCCGTTCTCATCCAGCATCTCGGCCTCGGCGCGCTCGCCAGTGGCAGGTTGCGGCGATGGGAGCCGTATCTCTATGGCGCGCTCGCGGCGTTGGCCTATCTCGAGGCGGGGCCAGACGCCGCCTTCATCTATTTCCAGTTCTGATGATGGCGCAGATGTCCGGACTTCCATGGTTGATCAGATGTGCGGCTGCGGCCGTGGCGCTGCTGCTGGTCTGCGGTCTTGCCACGGCGCGGTTCGGCTCCGCGCTCCAGCAGCCGTCCGTCACGACCCGCGACGGCAGCCTCATCACCCTCCACCGCTATCTGAGAGAGCCGGTGCCGGACATCGTGCTGGTCGGCAGCTCGGTCGCCTGGCGGCTCAAGGAGGAATATTTCTCGCTTCCCCGTTTCCGCAATCTCGCGCTGGCCGGGGGCTCGCCGGTCACCGTCCTCGAAATCCTCGCGAAACAGCCGAGCTTGCCGAAGATCATCCTGATCGAGACGAACATCCTGTCGCGCGAGCCCGACCGCGAGCTGATCGGACAATTCTCCGGTCGCACCCGCGCGGAAGCGCCGTTCCTGCGTCCCGTGCGCGCGGCGGTTGCGGCCCACGAGACGTGGAATCACGCGCCGCCCAATGCCGCACAGGCTCGCGCCGAACAGGATCGCCTGCTCAGGGAGCCGCCGAGCACGTTCGACAACAAGCCCTATCTCGACCTGGCGCTGCGACAGATGAATGAAGGGGAGCCGACAGGGCCGGTGCGCGCCAATGTCGCGCGCGTCAGCGAGCTGATCGACGACGTCCAGCGGCGTGGATCCCGTGCCTTCCTGATCGAGATTCCGTTCGAGGCCGGGATCGAGGACTCCCGCCTCGTCACCATGAGCAAGGCGATCGTCCACGCAGCTTTTCCGGATCAGTCGCCGTGGCTACCGATCAATCCGCCGCGGGGCGAATTGCGCTGGGCCGACGGTGTGCATCTCGACGAGCGATCGGCTCTGATCGTCGTGCGCGCCATCGAAAGCGCGCTCGCTGAGCGCGACGGCGCACGCCGGGACAAGTGACAGCTACACCGCCGCGGTGGTGACGCCGCCGTCGATGACGATGGTCTGGCCGGTCATGAAGCTCGACGCATCGGAGGCGAGGTAGGCTACCGCGCCTGCGATCTCGTCGGGCTCGCCGATGCGGCGCAGCGGCGTGGTGGCGGTGCGGCGCTTCAACATGGCTTCGTC